>JARGOW010000055.1:0-11422 GCA_029212955.1 Planctomycetota bacterium
AGGTTCTGGGCGGGCCCCAATCAAAAGGCGTGGAGGCTCCCCTGGCTACACCCGTTGCGCCAGGACCATGTCCCGGAAGCGGTGGAACAAGTGGCTCGAGTCGAGCGGTCCCGGAGCGGCCTCGGGGTGATATTGGACGCCAAACACCGCTTCGGTCTTGTGGCGCATGCCCGCCACTGTTTGGTCGTTTAGGTTGATGTGGGTGACTTCCAAGTGATCGGGCAAGGAGTCCGGATCCACGGCGTAGGAGTGGTTTTGGGAGGTGATTTCCACCCGGCCCGTGGTGTCGTCCCGCACCGGATGGTTGGCCCCATGGTGCCCGAAGGGCATTTTGGAAGTGCTCGCACCCATGGCTAGGGACAGGATTTGATGGCCCAGGCAAATGCCGAAGATGGGCACCTTGCCGATCAATTCGCGGCTGGCTTCGATGGCGCTGGTCACCGCTGCGGGGTCGCCGGGCCCATTGGAAAGGAAAACCGCGTCGGGGTTGCGACCGAGTACATCCTTCGCGGATGTGTCGGCGGGGACGACCGTCACATCAAACCCGCAATGGACCAGCGAACGCAAAATGTTGCGCTTGATGCCGAAGTCGTAGGCGACCACGGACAATCGATCCTTGCCCACAGCCTTGATCTCGTCGGGGTAGGAATCGGGATACCCTTCGCTCCAGGTGTACGATTCCTTGCAAGTGACTTTCTGCGCCAGGTTTTGTCCTTCGGTGCTTGCGGCCGCTTTGGCTTTTGCAACCAAAGAAGCTTCGTCCAGGTCCTCTGTGGAAAGCACGCAGCGCAGGGATCCGTGTTCGCGGACCTCTTTGGTCAGCCTGCGGGTGTCCACACCTTCGATGGCGACGACGCCTTCGCGCTTGAGCCAATCCTCCAGGGGCAAATCGCTGCGGTGGCTGGAAGGGATCGAAGAGAGTTCCTTCATGATCAAACCTTCCGCCCAGGAGCGATCCGATTCGGCATCCTCTTCGGCGATCCCGTAGTTGCCGATCAGCGGGTAGGTCATCAAGACCATTTGGCCCGCGTAGGACGGATCGGTCATGATCTCGTGGTAGCCGGTCATGGCCGTATTGAAGACCAGGTCACCGGACTTTTCGCCGTCGGCTCCAACGGAGAATCCGCGAAGGACCAATCCGTTCTCAAGGGCGATGGCAGCGGGCTTTTTTTCGGTCATGGGAGGGGATCTGCGGGGCCGTTTTGGGGCCAGCTCAGGAGGGGGGCGGACTCGCGAGGGCGTTGATCTGGGCAGCAGCGTATCCGCCACCGAATCCGTTGTCGATATTCACTACGGTGACTCCTGACGCACAGGAGTTGAGCATGCCTAGAAGGGCGGCCACGCCACCAAATGCGGCCCCATAGCCAACCGAGGTGGGCACGGCGATGACCGGGCGGTCCACCAGACCTCCAACCACGCTGGGGAGGGCTCCTTCCATCCCTGCGACCACCACGATGGCGCTGGCGGCCCTTAGGCGGTCCTGTTGGCCAAGGATTCGGTGCAAGCCAGCCACCCCCACATCGGCGACCAATTCAGCCTTGGCGCCCATGGAGCGGGCGGTGATCCAAGCTTCCTCGGCCACGGGCAAGTCTGAGGTTCCCGCGCAGAGCACCAGGACTTGGCCTTCTCCCTCACCGGGATCAGGTAGACCCATGGTGATGATGCGGGCCCTCTGATGCCAGGTGCATTCAGGAAGGGCTTTCAGGCAGGCTGCGGCGCCTTCGTCCGTGGCGCGGGTCACGAGCAAGCGGCCGTGGGCCTGGTGCAGGGCCCGGGCGATATCGACCAGCTCCGAAGGCGATTTGCCAGCCCCATAGACCACTTCCGGGTGCCCGCAGCGGAGCGAACGCTGCATATCGAGCTGGCTATGGCCCAAATCTTGGCTCGGCCAATCGGCCAATGCTTCCATGGCCTGCTCCGCTGAGCTTTGACCACTTTCTACAGCCCTTAAAAGTGCCTTGAGCGCCTGGGGTTCCATGGTCGTAGGATACCCGGACTGGCTCCCATGCGTGAGTTTTGCCTGCCGAATCCGGCCAGTACCCCCGTCAAGCGGCGTTGGGCTAGGGCATGGTGACCCGGGTGGGTGAGGAAGGCAGCATGAGCTCGACGGGCTCCACCTTTGTCGTAACAAACCCACCGCGCTTGGAAAGGTGGATTGTGGTGATATGCCGGGGGATCAGGGTGAGCAGGCGACCCTCCCCATCTGTGGTGAAAGGGCCCCCGATCGTTTGCAATTCTTCCGCAGCGATCGTGAGTTCCTGATTGGCGAGTGGATTCCCGTCCATGTCGACCACGGTGACATCAACCACGTGGACCAGGTCCCGCAGGTCGATCGTGCCCAGGCCCGCTTCTTCCGTGGGTGCTGCCACGAAATCGTTCCGGAACAACACGGCACCCAGGGTTGGGTGGGTGATTTGAAGGTTCAGGGATTGGGAGGAACCCTGCCCGGAGAAAGTGCCATCCGATCGGGGAGTGATTCCAATTCCACCGCCTTCCTGGGAGAGCCATATTCCGAACTCGCCTATTGGGGGTCCATTCTCTGGAACTATCAGTTTTCCAGCCAGCTGAAGTCTGCGGTATAGCGTGAGTTGGATGCCGGTTGTGGGGACTGAAACCGATTGGCTTTCGTCGTGGAACCCGGGGCTGAGGGCGGTGACTTCGACGGACTCCCATGTGTCTGGCCCAAAGACTTGAAAATACCCTTCCTGGTCGAGGATGACCTGCCCCCGCTCCCGATCCAAAGGGACTTGAGTGCCCGGGTTGAAGCCTTGGATTTCGATTTCGAAATCCATGGAGGGGCCGACCGTGACAAATACGGGCGATACGGGTTTGCCCGCTTCGGACAGCACACGTCCCGAGAGGATTGGACTGGGGTATTTCTCACGGGTCTCATAGATCTTGATCGTTCCCAAGTCCCCGTGGCCGTCGATGAGCACCTTGACAGGTTCTATCCAACCCATCGCTTCGCGTTGTGGATCTTCCACTGAAACCGCCATTTGAATCCAATCGACGGAGGGAATCCGCAACTCCGTTTGCAGGCGACCATCCGCGTCCGATTCGGTTTGAAAAACCGCGGATCCGTATCCGTTGATTTCCCCACCCCCGGCCAACCGACCGATGCCAATGGTAAGCGCGGTGTTTCGCACCGGTTGGTTGTTCCAATCCACGATGAAGGCACGAATCATCATGGGCGAACCCGAAGGTGGAAGATCGGCGTCTAGGGGAAGGTCTTGAGGGGCGGTTCGCGCAGGTGCTGCTGCGTTGGGGGATGGCGCCCTGCCTGGAGATTGAATTCGCTCCTGCAAGCTGGGGGCAGTGAGGTCAGCGGTTTCCTCGGGCCCTTCGTTCGGTTCCTTGGCGGCCAATTCCTGGGAAAGACCCTGCTGAACAGGGTTCGCACTTTCGGAGCTGGCGAACCACCACACGCCTCCAGCTAGGAGGACCAAGATCAATGGCGCAAGGAGTTTGAGCATGGCCCCATGCTACTGCGGGACCGGCGGACTCGCTATGTCAGCGGGGGCTGGCGTCCAGATTCCCATCTGCCCAAGCGCCTTCGGCCAGGGCGTGCCAACCGAGGCCGGCGATCATGACCGCGTTGTCGGTGCAGTAGGCAGGGGATGGGAAGACCACTTGGATTCCGAGTTTGGCGGCTTCGGTGGTCATGCATGCGCGCAGGCATCGGTTGGCGGCCACGCCTCCTCCCACGAGAATCGAGCGGGCGTCGCGTTCCTTGCAAGCCTGCAGGGTGGGTTTGACCAGGTTGTCCACTGCGGCCTGTTGGAAGCTCGCCGCGATGTCGGCCCGGTTCGGGATGTCCTCGGGCGCAGGCGTGGGCGCGAGCGCATCCCCTCCACGGATGTGGTAGAGAACGGAGGTCTTAAGGCCGCTGAAACTGAAACCGGGCTTCTTGTCCTTGGCGCGGTAGCGCGGGAAGCGGATGGCCTTGGGGTCGCCTTCTTTGGCGAGGGCGGAAACCGACGGGCCGCCGGGATAGGCCAGCCCCAAGAGGTAGGCCACTTTGTCGAAGGCCTCGCCCGCCGCATCGTCCAGAGTCTGCGCGATCGGCTCCATTTTGCGCGGACCCCGCATTTCGTAAAGTGCCGTATGTCCGCCCGAAACCACCAAAGCGATGGCGGGTGTAGGAAGTGGCTCCACCAGTTCCATGGTCGCCGCGTAAATGTGGGCTTCGATGTGGTGCACGCCAACCAGGGGCAAATTTTGGGCGAACGCAAGCGCCTTGGCGTAGGAGAGTCCCACCAAAAGGGACCCGATCAATCCAGGCTGATTCGTGACAGCGATGCCGGCCAGGTCGCCGAGGGTCACGCCCGCTTCGTCGAGTGCTTTGCGAACCACGGGTCCAATGGAGTCCAGGTGGCTGCGGCTTGCGATTTCGGGCACTACGCCTCCCCAATCCGCGTGGATGGCGGCTTGACTGTCGACCACCGAAGAAAGAATGCGGCCGCCCCTCTCAACCACGGCGGCGGCCGTGTCGTCGCAGGAAGACTCGATCCCCAGTACCAGGCCGGAGTCGTTGAGGTTTGCGGCGGAATTCATCTCTTGGCGGTGCGCTCGATTGTGGGGTGCTGTCCAAGCAGCAGCTGGATGGCTGCGTTGATTTGTTCGTTGCGTGGGACCCTGGGCATTATGGATTGATCGGTTTCCTTTTCCCAAGCTTGGATGTCAGCCCGTGATTCCATGGGCGCGCCGTAGCTTGCCAAGTAACCGTCGACCTCGCGTTGGGCCCCGTTGTCCAAATCGATCTGTACATCGGGGACCAGTCCATGGTCGCGCCCCTCTTCCGAGCTGCGCTCGAAAAGTCGCCCACTGGGCGTGTAGTAGTAGGCGCTTGTGACTTTGACTTTCGTTTTGAATTCGGGGAAGCGTCGGATCGTTTGCACCATGCCCTTACCGTAGGTGGGCATGCCAACGATCGCAGCCCGGCGATAGTCCTGCAGCGCACCGGCCAGAATCTCAGACGCGCTGGCGCTGTCGCCGTCCACCAGGACCACGACCGGTAGATCCTTCCAGATCGCATCTCCCGTTTTGGCGTGGTGGGTTTCTATCTGCTGCTTACCTTCGGTACGCAGCAACAAACCTTCGGGGATGAGCCTGCGCGCAATCGAAAGCGCAGAATCCATTACCCCGCCCAAATTGCCCCTAAGGTCTAAAATAAGGGCTTTCATGCCCATGGAATCCAGGTGGGACAAGGCCTGGTCGAACTCGACTCCCGTGCGGCGCGAAAAGGTGTGGATGTTCAGGTAGGCGATACCGGGCGTGCCTTCGAGCATTTCAAAGTGGCGCACCGAAGGGTTGATCACCAGATCCCGCTCGATAGAAACCTCCACCTCGGTTCCGTCCAAATGCAAAGCGCGTAGGCGAACGGAGGTGCCGGCCAAGCCGCGCATGCGCTCACCAAATCCAGCTGAGGTCAGCTCTTCCACAGGGTCCCCGTCGATTTGCACCAATTCGTCTCCGGTGCGTAATCCCGCCCGGTCCGCGGGGGAGTCGGGCATGCAAAACAAGACACGCTGCTTGCCCTGCATGCGCCTCATTACGATTCCGATACCACGGTAGTTTCCCGCGGTTTCATTCTCGAGTTGGGCCGATTCTTCCGCGTCGTAGAAGCGCGAGTAGGGATCCAAGCTGCGGGCCATTCCGTGCAGGGATCGATCGAGGATGTCCTGGTGGTCGATGGGCCGCACGAAATTCCGTTGCACGAAATCGCGGACCTCGGAGTATTGGCGCAGGTCGGCATCCAGTTTCGGAGCCTGGGTCCGTTGGTAGATCATGGCGCACAGGATTCCGCTGGTGATGCCCATGGCATAGGCGAACCAGACCTGCTTTGTGCTTTGGTAGCCCACGTTGCGTTGGTTGCTTGGGATTGCCTACTCGGGGGCGGCTTCGAGTTCGGCCAAAGCCAGGGCGAGCTGCTCATCATTGGGGGCTACACCGTGCCAGCCGGGTTGATCTTCCATGAAGGAGACACCCTTGCCGATGAGGGTATGGCAGATGATAGCGCTGGGTTTTTCGTAGACCGCGTTGGCGGCTTCCAATGCATCATGAACCGCAAGGACATCATGGCCGTCCACATCCATGGCGTGCCAGCCGAAGGCTTCGTACTTGAGTTTCAAGTCGCGCACATTCATGACGTCGCGCATGTGTCCGTCGATCTGAACGTTGTTGAAGTCCACCACGGCGGTGAGATTGCCGAGTTGGTAATGGGCGGCGCTCATGGCCGCCTCCCAGATCTGTCCTTCCTGGCTCTCCCCGTCGGAGGAGATGCTGAAGATCCGGTTCTCGTAGCCGGAGAGGCGTGCGCCCATGGCCATGCCCACGGCAACCGAAAGGCTATTGCCCAGGCTTCCGGTGCTGAAGTCGATGCCCATGTCCGCGTTGCGGTGGGGATGCCCCTGGAGGCGTGCTCCAAACTTGCGGAATGTCATGAGCTCTTCGCGGGGGAGAATGCCCTTGGCGGCGAGCAGGGCGTAGTAACCCGCGCACGTGTGTCCGTTGCCCAGCACCAAACGATCCCGGTCCTCGTTGTGGAGGGTTTCCGGAGTCAGGTTGAAGTGCTGGAGGAAAAGGGTTGTCATGAAATCTGCCATGCCCAAGGGGCCTCCAGGGTGCCCGCAGGTGGCGGCGTTCACCATGCGGAGAACGTCCTTGCGGACCTGGTTGGCGGTCTGACGGATTTCGAGGATGGCTTGATCGGCTAGTACCATGGTTCTTATTCTCCTGAAGGTCCGTTAGGCCTTGCGTTGCATGAGTTCCTGTGAGCGGGCGACGATCGCGGGCGCATCGAGACCATAATGGGCTAGCAGTTCGTCCGCCGTTCCGCTTTGACCGAATGCATTGTCCATTCCGAGCATTTGCATGGGGACGGGTTTGCCATGGACTACGACCTGGGCCACGGCGTCTCCCAAGCCACCGCGGATTTGGTGCTCTTCCACGGTGAGGATCGCGCCGCAACGTTCGGCCGAGTCGAGGATCAAGTCCCTGTCGATAGGGTCGATGGTCGCCAGGTTGATGACCCGGGCCTCGACCCCTGATTTGGCAAGTTCTTCAGCGGCTTGGAGGGCAGGCGCGACGCATACTCCACAGGCTGCGATGCAGAGATCCGTTCCTTCCCGGAGGATGGCTCCCTTGCCGAGTTCGAACTTGTAGTCCTCGGCAAAGATCACCGGCGTGGATGCGCGGGACAAGCGGACGTAAAAGGGACCATCGGTTTCGGCCACAGCGCGCACGGCGGCGGCGGCTTCAACGGCGTCCGCGGGAACGATCACACGCATTTGGGGGATCACCCGCATGAGAGTGATGTCCTCCAGCATTTGGTGGGATTTGCCATCCTCGCCTACGGTCAAACCCGCGTGGGTGGCGCAAATCTTAACATTGAGCTCGGGGACGCAGATGCTTTGCCTGATTTGCTCCCAGGGCTTGCCCGCGGCGAACATCGCAAATGAACTAGCGAAGACCGTGTATCCCATGGATGCCATGCCCGCAGCCGTTCCCATCATGTTTGCTTCTGCAACGCCCTGGTTGAAGAAACGAGCGGGGTAGGCCTGGGAAAAGGCCTTGGTCTTGGTCGAGCCGGAGAGGTCCGCGTCGAGGACTACGATGTCGTCGCGCTTTGCGCCAAGCTCCAGCAGAGCGGAGCCATAGGCATCTCGGGTAGCAACGATTTTGACCGGTGAGTCACAGGCCAAGGGGGCGAGTGTTTGGGTGGAAGGCATCGGAGTTGGGCTTCGGAGTGGCACGGTTTGGGACCGCACGGGGCCAGGATGAGGTTTAGCCAATGTTAAGGCAGGCTGTAGGGGCCCAAAAGGGGTGGGCGGGTCCACAGGAACTCTCCATCATCCTCCCACAGGGGAAAAAGAAAACCTATACTGAAACGGTGGAAAGGTTCGGCGTATGTGGGCCGATACCTATCCTACGGTCCTCTCTGCCGGACCCACCATTTTCCGCATAGTTTGGGGCTCCCATGATCCGTCGCACATCTCTGGTTTTCGCTGCTGCAGCTGTATTGTCTGCAAGCGCGATTGCACAAACCCAGCAATCCGCCCTCAGCGTTCGGATTCAGTCCACTTTTCGGGCTGCAGATGTCAACAAAAACGGAACGATCAGCATTCGTGAGGCCGCCGCAGCCGGAATCCCCCCCACTTCGTTTGCCAAGAACGATCTGAACAAGGACCGCAGGCTGTCGTCCAATGAGTTCGGGAGCTACTACCAGCACCTCGTGGTGGTGCGGCGCAAAGAGCAAGCCAAGCGTGTGGCGGAAACAGCCAAGCGGAAGGGGCGGAGTTTCAAGCCGGTGGGCGTGACGAGCAAACCGAACCCTACAACCCAGCCCAAACCAACAGCCCAGCCGGCACCGCCCGCTGGGGGTCAGCCGGTCCAGGGCAAGCCTGTTCAGCCTGCGCCCGTCCAGCCAGCACCGGTTCAGCCAGCACCGGTTCAGTCTGCTCCCGCAATCCAGCCGACTGCCGATGTGGTGAAGAAGAATCGCGACAGTCTCCAGGCGGAGGCCGTCGGGAAGCGGTTCGTAAAGGACTTGCAGTCCAAGGGGAAGTTGGGCAAAGCGGACGCCGACCTCCTGGTGCAAGTATTGACCCTGCCTGCCCCTGGGAAGGCCGCTGCAGAAAACTTCGTCGAGTGGCGTGCTGCCTTGAACAATGCACGCACCCGAATCGGAGCTTTGGTGCAATCGAAGGCGTTGACCGCAGAAGAAGGCCGCGAGATGTATCTGTTGTTTGAGCAACGGGCCAAGGATGCTGTCGCATGGCAATCGAGTGGTGGGGTGACCCAAGTCAACCCTGCCCCGGCGGATGCATCCGCTAAGGTTGCAGGCGCAAAGAAAGCGAACAAGGTGCAGGGGAAGGTGAAAGGCAATGTGAAAGGCAAGACCGCCTCTGTGATGCCCAAGCCCTCCGACGCGGAAAACATCGCTGCCCGTAAGAAGGCTTACGCTGAAAAGGAAGCAGCCAAGCGTGCCCACGACGAGCAACGGGTCAAAGATGCGCGCGCCAGGCTCGCTGAGCAGCAGGCAAAGGAACAAGCTGCAAAGGACTTGCGCATCAAAGAGATGGAAGCCAAAAGGCGTGCGGCCGAAGCAGCCAAAACGGCTCCAAAGGCCAATCCTGTGAAGAATTCGAAGCCTAACGCTATCGGCAAGAAGCCCGCAAAGGCCGCCCCGGTCAAGTCCAAAGGGGGTCCTTCTCCGCGTACTGAAAAGCTGAAAAAGACCGGAATCCCTACCAAACCAGTGGGGAAGAAACCGGTCGACAAGAAGGCGGTCGCTCCGAAGAAGGGCGCCTAAGCACAAAGTTACGCCACAACCGTTTCGGTCCCTGTCGAGTAAGGGGGGGGCGGTTCGTAACGAATCGAGCGTGAAAATTCTGCGGCCAGGAAGAGGGTTGGGTCCAGGCAGCGCGCCGCCGAAAGGGGATCGGTTGGATAGGGACGGCTCCAAAGCCAAGAGTGTCGGCCACGCCAAGTAGAGACTCGCAGTCTGCCGATCCGTTTTATCTTGAATTGGCTGTTCTGCAGCAGAGCATTGTGTACTGCGATCCATTCATGGCGGTTCGACTTGTGGGCCCAAACCTGGTGAATCCTTTCGATTGAGGCAATTCTGGGGGTGTTTGCGACGGGAATTGAGCCCGGCATGATGGGTCCTCACGGCGCCATAGCACTCCACTTGCAAAGTGCCATGTTCCAAGCCGTCGGCTGGAAGATGTACATCCATGGGGCGGACTCCTCGCAAGGCCGGTGGTCCCGTCAGGGCGCGTGTGCAGTGGGGACCGGGTCAGTCCATGCCAGGAGAATTCGCACCACGAGATCTCCAGGCGCCTGTCCTCTAGCGGCTTTCGCCGAAGTAATCGACGAAGTTGCCCGGGCTTTCGATTACGCGGACTCGATGCAAACCGGCGGGTCCCAGCTTCGAATCGAGCTGCTTCCAAAAGGCGACGGCCAGGTTTTCGGCGGTACTTACCACACCCGCTAGGAAAGGCACTTCCTCGTCCAGGTTTCTATGGTCTACCTTCTCCCAGATCTCCGCGCGCATGATCGCTGCAAGGTCATTCAGATTCATTACCATGCCAGTCGTGGGGTCCACAGGGCCTTGTACGGAAACCTCCACCCGGTAGTTGTGACCGTGCAGGTTGTTGCACGGACCAAACAGGGCACGGTTCTCAGCCGGTGAAAGTTCAGGTGCGTGCAGTCGGTGTGCCGCTGAAAAGTCCAGGCAGTGGGTGATTTGAACAATGGGGGAGGTCATGGAAGCACGATTTTGCCGGTAGCTTTGCAACTGGCCAAGGGTGGTTTGACAAGGATTCTACGAATTCGCGTTTTGGTTGGGCCAACCCGCCCTGGGGCACCGGGAAGGCTGATTTTAGACCCACAAAACGGTTAAGAAGCCAGTGCTTGGCCCCGCTTGGTCCCACCGGATGTGGAAAACCCCCTTCGGAGGAGGCCGGGGCTCGGCTAGAAGGACCAGAGTCCCGAGAAGAACCAAGGAGGCTTCCAATGACCGAATCAAACACCGCCCTACGTTACGACCAGCACACCGCAAACCGAATGATTCCCCTGCTGGACGTTCTGGTGACTGAATTCCTGGATCGAACCAATTCTGTGCGCTCCCTGAGAAGGCAGATCGCCAAGTTGGTTGGCCCCGACGGGCGATTGCCGGAGACGCAGCCCGAAAGGTCTGAAGGATCCGAGCTCCAAGCCCAACTCTCGACCCAGCTCCGCGAGTGCAGGCTCGTGACCGAGGAATTGGAGAACCTGGCCTGTGAATTCGATGCGCGCAGGCGAATGGTGCGAATCACCGGGCAGAGCGGAGAATTTGAGGACGGATTCGAGTGGTACCTTGGATCGAGTGAGGTGGTTTCCGTCAAAGCAGCGAACTTCGCGGGGGCCTAAGCCTGAGCGCACATTGCGCTTGTAAACCTAGAAGTAGAGCCAGGACCCATTCCGGGGCCCTGGCTCTATTCTTTTGGGGTGGAGTCGGTGTGTCGGCTATCTGGAGCCTAGGGTTTGCCTTAATGGGGTTTATGTGGGTACGCACTGGTCTGGTCTTTAGCGGTTGTTCGGGGGAGGGACGCGTGCAGAGCTTGGGCGAGATCCCGGTGCTTTGGGGTATTCTTGTGGGTGGTTTGTGGTCGCTCTGTCGGCTTTGGGGGCTCTCCCGGTCGATCTGTTGATGAATGGGGGCCTGGGGCGGCCGCCTTGGCCCATTCCACTGACCAGGGGCATTGGACCTTTAGGAGCGTAGTCCGCCCCTTTCGCCGGGAGGTGAATGGGCCGTTGCACTATATAGGGGTCTCCCAAGGGGTGAGGGAGAGCACACAGGTGGAATGTAGGAACGCAAATGGTTGGCCATTCCGCTTGAACTGGCTTCTCGAGCCGCAGGTATCGTGGAGTTTCCTCC
>JARGOW010000055.1:11432-11868 GCA_029212955.1 Planctomycetota bacterium
GAAACTTGGCCGAACAGTTCTGTGTGCGTCCGTGGGGGCTTCGCTAGGAAGATGGAAAGTCGGGGCGGGGCGTAGCTGCAGTATTTTGACCTGACAAAGTGGATAGTCTGGGAATCGGCCCGAGCTAGTTCGTGTGCCTGGCTGTGTTTTTGGCTCTAGATTGAGAGCGTGTAAGTGGCTTGCACGTCGCGCTTTATGGCAGCTGGCCTGCAAGTTCTGTGGTTTGGAGGACAAGGAAAGGTGCCCCGGGCCGAATGAATCCCCGGAATCAATAACCAAAAGCCGTCAACATGATTGATTGGCCTGGGCGTTTAGTTTCTGATCCGCACTGGCGGGTCGACTGACCCCCCAAAACAAACTCTGTCTCTCTTAACTCTCACACCCTCTCGGAGTGTCAATACCCATGAAGCTTCTCAGCATGTGCGCCGCTGCCCTC
>JARGOW010000056.1 GCA_029212955.1 Planctomycetota bacterium
GCGCAGGGCATGGCCTGCGCTCACTCACCGGCCCCCGTGCCTTCCACTTCGCCCTCCACGGTTTGCTGAACCGGATGGAAGAAGAAGGAGAGGGGCGGGAAGATGTACCAGTAGGTCGAGCTGGAGGTTTGCGTGATTCGGACGCGGGTGGCGCCCCGTGCGCTGGCTTCCTTGGTGAACTGATCGATCGTGTTCTCTTTGCTGGCATCGCCCCAAAGACCAAAAATGAAAGCGAAGTGGAACGCGCTCGAAGTGGTGGTCTGGTATTCGACCGGTTCCCCTCGAATGCCATCCACGCCATTGAACTTGGTGATATGGGAGTGGGACACGCAGGCGGGCAGAATGGCGAGCAGGGAAAGTGCGAGAAGGGTTTTGGTGCGGAAACGCATGGTGGTTTAGGGGTTTAGCGACGACGGGAGACAGAGATTCGAATCGAGCCTTGGGCTTGTTCTTGTTTCTTGGAGAAGCGCGGGCGGCGCGCGTCAATGCGCGTGCCCATGCTGGGAATTTTGGCCTTGCGAAGGAAGGCCTCCACGCGGCCCATTCGCCGGCGGGAAACTTCCAGGGCTGCGCCCTTGGTGCGACGTAGCTTGGCGCGGTCGCTCTGGTCGCGGGTCCTTTCCAGGACCCGGTCCAGGGCAGACTCGGTACGGCCAAGCTCCGCGTCCAGATCCTTGAGGCGTACGGCCATGGCGCGCGCCTGTTCAGCGTGCCCCATGGCATAGGCTGCATGCACCTCGGTGGAGGCATCGTCCCTCCGCTTCACGAGTTCGATGCGTTGGCTTCGGTAAAAGGATGCCAGGTCTAAGCACTGTTCGCGGCTCGGATTGGCCAAAACCATGGCCTGTTCCACATCCGCCGAACCGAGTCCGTGCTGCACGGTCAAGTACAGCGACGGATCCCTGCGCAGCAGGTCGAGCAGGGGCTCCACTTTGCCGCCCAGGTCCGCTGGGGCTTGTACCACTCCGGCGCCGTAGGGAATTTGTACCCACTCGTCGCCCGTCAGCTCGATGGGTTCGATGCCCATCCCCGCCAAGTCGACCACGCCGGATACGAAGCGCATGGGCGCACTGGCCAGGGCCTCTCCAATCACCAGGCCCAGGGACTTGGTCACGGCGCCGAGGATTTTGCCCAGGGAAGCTCCCCCCTCATCCATGGTCAAGTGCAGGGGAATGCCATGGTCCCCGTCCTCATCCTTGAGCACAAAGAGCACCGTATCCAGGGGAGCGGGTAGCTTGAGATAACTTGAGATCGGCCCGCCCGGGGGCTCCGAAAGGGATAGGTACGTGAAGTTCGTATGACTGGAGACGCGCAACCCGCCCTTTCCATCGAAGTGCAGCATGGTGGATTCCCCCATCAGACCGTCTCCAATTTCCACGCCGGCTTCCGCGGCCAAACCGCGTACGGCTGGCAACTCGAATCCCCGCAAACGCATTTGGGTCCAGCCCTTGGGCTGGGGACCCAGGCTCATCTTCCCCCGCAGGGTCATTTCATCGAACACGGGACGCTGCTCGGTTTCGAACTTATTGTCGCTTCCGATAGCGGCCACGGATCCCAGGATTCCACCGATCAGATTCCCCCCGCCCGTGCGCTCGGGAAGTTCGATCTCGCCCCCGTACAGGGCCAAGCGGAAACTGAAAGGCCGATCCTCCTGCAATGTGTTCGTCGTGAAGCGCTTGAGCTGGAAGTCCACGTCGTCGATCGGAAAAACGAATGCGGGCAATGCGGTTCGGTCCTCGAAGAGGAATTGGCCTCCACTGATCAGCACCTCGTCGACGCGGATCTCCGGGCCTGCCACGGTGGGAGCCGACGCCAAGCCACCGTCTTGGGAACCCGCGGCACCGACCTCTTGGCCATCGGATTCCTCGCCGCCGTTCTGGCGATTCAAACCGGAGGCTTCACCCGTGGAATCGACATCCTTTTCCTGGGCCTGCCCGCCTTCGGTCGAAGCCACCGAATCCGTGGACTCAGCGGCTTGATCCGGGTTCGCCTCGGGTGTCGGCGCTTTCAAGACCCAACCTGCAGCGTGCAGCCCCGCATCGTCCATCCAGGCGGCCCCATGGGGGTTCACCCACTCGATTCGCTTCACGTGTACATCGCCCGTGGCAGGCCGGATGGAGGCCACGGAAGCCGTCAACTCTTCGAACCCCAATAGGGCGGGGCCATCGGCGGTGGACTTTACCGCCACGTGATCCACGAGCCACTCAAGCCCGAAGCCCTGGGAGAAATCGAAGTCCATGGGCCCTCGCCTACGCGTCACCAGGTGAGTTTCCAAATGGGCTTCCACCTGGCCGTCAGTCCACGCGCTGCCGTCCAAGGTCTCAGCCAAGCTGGGAAGAACCCGGGTCAGTTGATCCCCGCGCACCCCGGCGATCAGAAGTTTGGCGTCGAGCGAAGGTTCGGTCGAATAGGGCTCCACCTCCATTTCCACCGCAATGGATTCCACGATGGGTTTGGCAGATCCAAGGATCTGGAATTTTAGGGCCGGAAGGTTGGCCGCCTCGGGGGCCAGGACCGTCATGGGCTCGGCTTGTGTCAAACGCATGCCGAAATCCAAGGGCACGCCACCGCGCTCATCCACGAAGCCGAAGCGTTCAATGCCCACGTCCAACCCCGCCAGGGTCACCAGGGGCAATGCGCGATCGGCGGCCTTGCGGACCACCACCTTGTCGTTACCGCCGGGCAGGAGGATTTCAGTCTCGGCGGCCTGGGGATCTGATTCGGGCTCCGGTTCTTCGGCGGGCACCGTCACGCTGGGGTCGAGAACAAAGCCGAGTGCGTGGAGCGATCCAGTCGTGTCGATTCGTGTGGGCAAAACCAAGCCTTGCACCACGAATTCCTGGATGTCAAAACGCTGACCCACCGGGTTCAGCTCGGGCACATTCACAGCGATCCGGGGCATTCGCACCAAATCCGCACCACCTTCGCCATCGGAAAACACAAGGTCCCGGGCCTCGAAGCTCAGATTGCGGCCTCCGGAATCGATCTCCGTGAAGCGTGCGTTCACATCCCACGACAGCCGGCCGTCCTGCAATTCCATGGACAGGTTCGGGGGCAAGTACGCGCCCAAAGTGCCGGCCCGCAAACCCTCCATGGCCACTTGAAGTTGCACGCGCAGGTCCGCGGGATCCAACCATGCTTTGCCACCCACGCTCAAGCTGCCCAGGTTGTCATCGACCGATAGGCTTCCCGTCCAAGACATGGGGTCCGGCGTCTTGCGGCCCAACACGAGATCCCGCAAGGTCAAATCCATCCGAAGCGATGTGTCGACCGCAGGCTGAACCATTTCGTCCTGCCAACGCACGCGCACGGCTTGAACCTCCAAGCCCGCCAAATCCAATACGGAGCTTTGGCCAGTCGAGGGAGCTGGAGCCCCTTGGCTGGGAGAGGGCGCGGGGCCTTGGGCTTTGGGCGCCGTCTCCGTGCCAACGATCCGGAGCCCCAGGGCCTCCAGGGCCCCATCGCCAGTTCGGCGCAGGAGCAATTCGGGGCTTTCGATGCGAATGGGCTCCAGGGTGATCCCCCCCGGCGACAACACCACGGACGGAACACTCAAGGCATCCATGGAAAGCCAGGTCTGCCCCTGATTATCGAATCGCAGATTGGCGAGTTCCGCCTGCAAGCGGGTTTCGTCTCCCGCCTGTTGGACCTGAACATCAACCTCCATTCCGAGCTGCGCGGCATTCCAAAGCGATTCGATGCCAGCCTCCTGCAACCAGGGTTCCAGTGCGGTCAGCTCCAACGCGTCCCCTGTCAATTCCAACTGGGCGTGGAGGTCCAGGGGCCCCGGCTGGCTCAAGAGGGTTCCTTGAAGGGCCAATCGCTGGGCCAAGCCATCGGCGCGGAACCAAAGCTCCAAACCGGCGGGTGTGGGCGTTTGCTTCCCAGGGTCGCCGCCCAGGTGCAATTGGGTGAGTTCCAAACCCAAATCGTCGAAGACCTGGTGGACCTGCGGTGCCATGCTTTCATCGAGCAACTCCAGGCGCACATCCGTACACGCCAAGCGGCCCAGCTCCACGCGGGCAGGCGTTGTCGAGGCTCCAGGAGTGGATGCCATTTCAGCCTGGGTTTCCGCGGCAGGTTCGGATTCGACGACCGGCGCGGATTCTCCACCCACAATCTGCGTGACGAGCTGGGAGGCCGCGGGATCCATGGCCAATCCGAATGCATGCCAAATTCCCTGCTCGTCCCTGCGAGCCTTGAGCCGGGTGCCTGCCACTTCGACCTCTTCGATTCGGGTCGTATTTTGGGCGGGATCGAGCTGAAGACCTTTCAACACCACGGAGTCGAGCGCGAACAAACTCTCCCCATCCTCCAGCCGAACATTCTTCACCGACGCACGCACATGGCGAACACCCGCCGCATCCACGTGGGTCTCCGCTTGGATTTGGGCCGTCGCCGAACCGGCTTGGAAATCAGAACGCAATCCTGCGGCATGCAGGTAGGGCGCCACACGTTCCGGCTTGAGTCCGGTCATCAGCAATTCCAGATCCACGGTTTGCTCTTCCGCAAAAGCCTGCACAGAGCCTTGCATCCCCAAGGACTCCGCCACTCCAGGTGCAGATCCTGCGATCTTGATCTGGATAGGCTCGCTGGCCTGCCCGGCACCATGGCGTAAGGGACCCACCACCAACTCGTCCAAGACCAGTTGCAAACTCGGACTAGGGGCCATGGACTCGTCCTGCCACAACAATTCGGCCTGGCTCAACTCCAACTCAGGAATGGAGAGGGCAAAGGGCGCGGATTCCGTTTCGGCCTGGGGCTCCGTGGGCGAGTCCGGATCCTCCGTCGCTCCACTTCCGTCGGGGAGCTTCAACCGAAATCCACCGAGTACCAAGTCCCCGCCGGAGGAGCGCATGGCCCGGGCGCGCACACCCCGAATCCGCGCCGTCTCGGTACTCAAGGAGCCCATGGAGAAGCTGGGAATCAGAACGGTGACTTCGTCCAAGGCCATGAGTTCCTGGCCGTCGGCGATCCATTGTACATCGCGGACTTTGGCATCCACTTGCAGGGCCGTAGCGTCCTCGTTGGCAGCGCTCGTGGAGAGCTCCAAATCCAACCCGCAGTCGATCGTGTGGGCCAAAGGAGTCACGCCAAACGGTTGCAAATAAGTTGTGAGTGCTTGGGGCCGCAGACCCCGCATGTCCACCTGGCAAGCCACCTGCAAATCGGCGCCGTGGGCGAGCAAGCTCCCTTCCACCGCAAACCCATCCAGGAATTCCAGGGAGTGGGCAAAGACCTCCAAACGTGCGGGGGTCTCGGGCAGGCCCAAGTGGCTGAGCCGCACATTCAATTCGATTTCAGCCTCGAAGGCGGGTTCCACGGCCCCATCCTCCACATGCAATTGCAGGTGCTGCAATCGGATCGCGGAGACTTCAAATCCCAAACTCCAATCGAATGGCTCCTGGGTGCCTTTGTCGTTTCCTTCGGCCGTTTCGGCGGCGGGAACCGCTTCGGACTCCTCCCGGGTTTCCCCGGGCAGCAGAGCTTCCCAGGTCCAACCGGAGGCCAAGCTCTCACGCTTGGCATACACATCGAGCCCATCGATTTCCACCCGATGGGCGCGCAAGGTTCCACCGAATAGGGCCGAGATATCCACGTCCACCGTGAGGAATTCCATCTGGCCTAGGCGCGAAGGTTCCTGGGCGGAGGTCCCCTCTGCCCCGGCGTCGCCACCCTCCGGACGTACGGACACATCCCAAAGCTCCAAAGATCCAGTGAAGAGCGAAAGATCCAGCTTGCTGTAGTGGACCTGCAGTCCTTGCCCCTGCGCAATGCTGTTCAAGATTCCAGGCAAGGCCAAGGGAACCGCCAAGCGGAGCAACACCGCCAGGATCAACAGACCCAGGGCCAAGCGCTTGAAGTACTTGCGCCACGGCCGTTTGGTGGGTTTCGTCTCCACCACGCTTTCATTGACGGTCATCAGGCTCCCTCCCCATTTTCAAACTTTGTCAACCACTCCCTGAGCGGAGCGGTGCGTTCCTCTTTCGTGCCAAGCGGGTCCCAGTCCGAAGGCTCCAATCCACGTCGCTGCAACCAATCAAAGGCTCGCACCCGCGCTGCGGGACTGGCGTCTTCCAGGAAAAGACGGTTCTCCATTTCGATGCGCGCTTCAAAAGTGGCCGCGTCCAAGGAATTGCGTGCCGCGTCCTCAAGCGAGCTCGGGTAGTGCCCCGCCTCGCCTCCATGGCGTAGCACCAGGGCCATGAGAGAATCGGGTAAATCGCCTTTCACCATGGTACGCGCCAGGTGCACCCATGCGGCCCGCTCCACATCCCAGCCCAGGGCATCTACCGTGGCCCCGTCCCGCAGGGAGGGGTCAGGGATCAATGCAACCCAGCCGTTGAGCCAGTCCACCTCGGCGGCAATGCACAAATCCATGCCCAAGGGCAAAGCAACCTGGCTGCATACGTATACCAACGCATTCCGCAATGCCTCCCCCTGCCCCGGCTCGCCCGCCACATGGCGCTCCCGGGTTTCGCGCACGTATTGCATGGCACGCACCCGTTGACGGCGTATGGCTTGTTCCTCGGTTTCAGGGCCGTCGGTTGCGAACTTCCCCTGTGCGCCAGATTCCAGCAATGCGAGGCTGCTCTCAAGAAGTTGTGGATCCACATTCTCCTCGTCCCCGGCCCAGGTGCGGACGCGGATGGCGACAGAGCCCGCGCCTTGCAATTCGAAGGGGCTGGGCAAAACCCAAACAACGGACCCCCCATTCAATTCGGGTCCACGTGAGGGAAGGATCCACTCCTCCATGAGGAAGTCCCCCCCCGGACGTCCTCCCTCGTCCGGAACCGTCGTCAACTCCGTTTCGCTCTCCGCTTGCACCAGATCGCCCAAAGCAAAACCCGTCAGCAGACTCGGCTTGGAGTCGATCCATCCATATTGAATCCCCACGGAAAGGCTCTTTTGCACGGCGCCACGATCCGGCCATTCGCGTAGGAAATTCTCCGGATCCTCCACCTGTTCTTCCGCGGAGAATTTCAGGCGATAGGTGGTCCCAAGGGGCAGCAGCACCGCCTGGGATTCCAATTCCTTGGTATCCCCCCAATCCCCCGAGGTGATTCCAGACCAGGCCGCATCGGCCTCCACGCCCAAGGCCCAACGGCCACCCACCGCCAAACGGGATCCACCTTGAACCGGGGTCTGCCCTTGCAATCTGGCGACCAAACCCAGCTCGGGTGCGAGCGGATCGAGAGTGGATCCAGGAGCGTCCCTCAACAGACACACCTCCACCATGCAAGCCACGAGCCGGTCCGTTTGGTACTCGCCATCCTGGGGTCCGCTCAACAGACTGCCGACGAACTGGCTGGCATGGGTTTGCATACCCGCAGGCGGCCCCAACTCCAGGGGCTTGGGGGCCACGATCGCAGGGGACGCGCAGCCGGTCCAGATCAACAGACTCGCGGTGGCAAAGGTGAGTCCATCCCCCCGGCGCCGCACGCTTCGATTCCCGAAATTATTGCTTTGCTGGGTCATCATTCATCCTCGGCATGGGTCACCCAAAATGCCGGCCAGGATTTCAAACGATCGCCCCCTCCAACGCACCCCCTTTCGGGAGGAAAGATCCATGCGAATTCGTCGCAACGGGGCTTTGTAAAGAACCGGCCTCGTCTATGGACCCCGGGGCGCGACTAGTGGGGAAAAGGCCACGGGCCTTCGTCCCAAACGACTCCCCAGATTGTGGCCGCCAGCGCGCATGCACAGCACAGGAGCAAGCACCGACCCAGGAGGGTTCGCACCCCGATCACCTCGTCCGTCGGCCGCTCCAATCGCCGCACCACCCAATACACCGATAGGATGCCGGCCAGGTCCGTACATAGGTCGAGCAAGGAGGCGTCCCTGCCGGGCACCCGGCTCTGATGTACCTCATCGCTGATGGCAAAAAGAAACGCCGCTCCGGGTAACAGTTTCGTCATGCCGGGGTTCCACACGACCCAATCGTTGGCCCGCTCGAGCAGGGGAACGAGGAGCAACAACAACACCCCAAACTCAAAAGCGTGTGCCAAGTTGCCTAGGAAGGCCATGGCGCCCGATCCGGGCAACTCGCCAAGGGGCGCACGAAAGGAGGACAGGGCGAAGATCAAACCCGCCCAAGCCAGGGGCGGCAGCCAAGCTAGGGATCGGGGTAGCCGGAGTAGGGCACGGCCAGTGCGCCGCAGGAATCCCGCCCATACCTGGTCCGACCCGGACCCTAGGGCTTCGCCATCCACGGAATCGGAATCCATCAGGACGGGGTTTCGAATTGAACTTCCGCGATCAAGGCGATGCCCTCGCCCGTCCGCGAAGACTCCACCTTGAGCGAACTCAACATGCCCAGAAGGAGGAAGAATCCACGCCCTCTCTCATCCTCCAGATCCGGGAGCTCCCCCGTGTCTTGGAGCATGGGCCGCAAGCATTCGGGATCGCCGCCGCCTTCGTCTTCCACCCGCAATTCCCAACCGGAGCGGTTGAACCGAAACTCCAGGTGCATTTGAACCGCTGCGGTACCGGATTCCGCTTCGCTGCCATCCATGGCTTTGTTGCCCCCACCGTGATCCACAGCGTTGGAGAGCAATTCCCCGACCACGAATTCCAACCGATCCACTTCATCCCCGGGGAATCCGTCGGAATCTGCAAACTCCCTCACCCGTTGGCGTCCTTCTCGGGCCGCCAAGTGATGCGCAGGCATGGTGAGCTTGAGCTCCACCCCAGCCTCGGTCCTTGAAATGCGTTCTTCCGATGTCACCGAATCGGCTCCAAAATCAAGCTGAAGTCCAAGGCGTCCGCCGAGTGGGTCAAAGCTCCCACGGAGATCCGATCCACACCGGCTTCCCCGTAGGTATGCACGTTTTCGAAGACGATACCACCCGATGCTTCCAACTCCACGCACCGGCCCAAACGGTCCGCTTCCCCACGCAGGCGCGGGCACAGCCCAGTCAGGAAATCGGGTGTCATATTGTCAAGGAGCAACACATCGGCACCGCCGCGCAATGCGGCCATGGCCTCTGCTTCATCGCGGGCCTCCGCAGTGATGCGAACGCCGGGCCCCACATGCTTCCGTAGCCGTTCCAAGGCTTCCTCAATGGAAGATCCGGCCAGGGCGATGTGGTTTTCTTTCAACATGGCTTCGTCAAAGAGACCAAATCGATGGTTCTCACCGCCTCCACAACGCACGGCGTACTTTTCAAGTCGCCGCAGTCCGGGGGTGGTCTTGCGCGTGTCCAAGATGCGCACGCCATCCACATGGGCCACGCGCTCCACGAACTTCGCCGTAAGACTTGCCGTCCCCGAAAGTCGTTGCAAGAAGTTCAGGGCCACCCGCTCCGCGCGCAGAATGGCCCGGGCATTGCCGGTCACGGTCGCAACGGTCTGCCCCACGGAAACGGCGTCTCCGTCGGTGCTATCGGATTCAAAAGTTGCGCTGGAATCGCACAGGGCGAAGGTGCGCAAGAACACTTGAAGGCCCGCCAACACTCCGACTTCCTTGGCCACGAGAACCGCACGCGCCTGGACCCTTTCCGGCACCGCCCCATCGCCGGTCAGGTCCCCCGATTCCACGTCCTCCTTCAGGGCCGCCAGAAGAAGGGGGTCAAGGAATGTGTGGGGTAAGCCTTGGGGCAGTCCTCGCCGGGGGGCGGGCAATTGAACGTTTTCGGTGGACACGTGGGGTCTTGGGTGGGAGGCGCGCGAGGGTCGAAGCGAATTCCGATTCGCCAGTGTACGCCCCAGGAGCTCCTCTTGCAGCCCAGCGCTCAACCGCACCGGCCGTAACCGGCCCAATCCCAGACACTTCCTCCAACTGCTGGGCTGAATTCCGCACTTCAGGCGCCCATCCGCGCTCCCAAAAGGCCTGGGCCAAATCCCTGGATCGGGTGCGCCCAACCCCGGCCACATTGCGTAAATCCAGTGGACCCACCCCTGGCTCCATGGGTTGGAAGCCCAATCCAGGAATCGTATGGGTGGGAACGGGCTCCGGCGGGGGGTTCTGCCGGTTCTCCAATCCCCATGCGCCCAAGGACCAACCGAGGATCAGAAAAAGCGGAAGGGGGGAGAGGCCTCCGAGGGCCGAGTTCTGTTTTGTATTCACAGCCCATAGACCTGCTTGGCCAACCAGGGTGGCAGCCCAATCTGAAAATACACGCCCGCACCAGCTAGCTCCCCTGTCCGAGTTCAGTCGCTGCAGGCCCCTACCCCAACGAATCACCAAAGGAAGCGGGCAGGACCTGGCTCCGCTGACCGCCAAAGCCGAATCAACCAATCAGATGATTGTGCAAGCTGGTGCCAAATCCCCGCGGACGCACTTTGTCCAAATCAGCCGACACGTAACGCCCAAGATCCATCAAGGCCAAACCCAAGGGACTGTCCCCACCGCCCCGGACCACCGGGCGCTGCTCTTGGGTCGCCACAAATGCCGCCCGATCATCGGGCAACTGGGCCACGCACTCCAACTCCACGCCCAAGAAACGCTTGGTCACATCGATCAGTCGTTCCGCGGCGCGCTCGCCCTCCTCGGGCAACACCACGCGATTGATGACCAGACGGGGTCGACAATGGGGCCGGCGCGTGAGCAATACTTTTAGGAAGGCATAGGCGTCGGTCAATGCGGTCACTGCTGGAGTGGTCACAACCAATACTCGATCGCTGGCCGCTGCGAATGCCACCGTCTGGCGGGACAAGCCTGCCGCCGAGTCCACGACCATGTGGGAGTAGCGTTCCTCCACACTGCGCAAACCTGCAGCCAACAACTCCAATTCCCCCCCGTTGAGCGACGCCAATTGCGCCACTCCGGATCCTCCCGCAAGGAGATCGAGTCCTTCATAACAGGGGGTCACCACATTCGAAATAGAGGCGGTCCCCGCGATCACCTCCGCGATCGTATGGGTCGGTCGAATCCCCTGCAAAATGTGCGCGTTGGCCACGCCCAAATCAGCATCGAACAGCAGCGTGTTTCCTTGCTCGCTGAGCATGAACGCCAACGAGGCGGAGATCATGGATTTGCCCGTCCCCCCCTTTCCACTGACAACGCACAACGAACGCATGGCCGTTGTCGAACACGGTGCGATGCTTTGCTCCGTGAGCACGGAAGAACTCACCGACTGGTTCAGCAACGTTTCCTGCATGGCGACGGAGTCGCTCCTCGTCGGGCTTTCGCGCCGAAGAGAAAAGAATCTACGTGTTGCTTTCCAATCCAAGAGTGTTGTCGAAGTAAGAAGGAACCAAAGTCCATTGCTGGGGCAATTTCCCTGCCTTTAGCGTTTCACACGACCGCGTCAAATCATGGCCATAACACCAAAATCCCAAGGCCTTTCCCGGTTCCGGTCTAAGTTCAAAACCCATCGCAAACCAATCCATACAACTCGTATCGAATGAAACTTTTGTGAGAATCACCCCGCTCTCCCCCGTCAAAACCGACGTTTCAATACCAGGAAGCCAATTCGATACGAAGCGAAAGCAATCGCAATTCCCCGCGAGAGCCTCGAATCTGTCCAATAACGCTGGGCTTCCCGAGTTCCTTTGCTGCCCTAGCCACTTCAACTTTTGATGGGGCCCAAGACCCGCTGCAAGCAACGCCCCCAGGTCCGACCAGGCTCGATGCATGCTGGCGGCCACCCACGCGACTCCATTCCGTTCACTCGAACAGGCGAGCGCAGGCTACATGAATGCGTCGAGCTCTTCGCTGCTCAATACCACGCTGAGCCCCTGATCCACGAGGGACTCGCCTTCGCCTCCATCGCCTGCGGGCGCTTCCTCCAGGATCTCAAAGTAGCGCCGCAATACCCGCTCGATAAACGCGTCGGAGGCACCCATCTGTGTCAACTCATCGCTCTCCTGCCCCGCCACGCTCGCGAGCAATCGCCCCCCCCTGAATT
>JARGOW010000057.1:0-2535 GCA_029212955.1 Planctomycetota bacterium
CCCGCCCTCTTGGATGGCAATCTTATCGAATTGCGCGGTATGCCCGTGGGCCGGGATTTCTCCCTGGTGGGGCGTGCGGATGGGTATGCCCGGGTGAGCCTGAAGTTCGAAGACCTGGAGCCGGGCAAAACCACCCAGGGCACCATGATCTTGAAACCAGAGGCCATCGTCACCGGGCGCATGGTGGACAACCGTGGCGAACCCGTGCCCGAAGGGCGCATCATTCCCGTCAAATCCGGGGAGAGCCGTTGGCAAAGCAGCATGGACCCTTCCGCGTTCACGGAAGTGGTGGATGGAGCCTTTGTGATCCGGGGCCTCTCACCGGGAGACGTGACCCTGCACTATTCGGGCGCAGGCTTCTCTGCCGAGAAGATGGACGTGCCCAACGTGCGTGTGGGCGAACGTCGCGATGGCCTGGTTTGGCACGCGAACAAGGGCATGTCCGTGCGCGGCAAGGTCGTATGGCCTGACGGGGGCCCCGCACGGCATATCGCAGTGAAGTTGGTGGGGATGAACCGGCGCGAGTTGTCTGCGGCCATGAATGCATCGGGAAGCATGGGTATGTCTTCGGGGGCGACCGCCGAAACCGATGCCGACGGCCTGTTCGAGATCAGTGGGTTCAAATCCGCGATTCAGGTGGAGCTCATGGCGGAGGGATTGCCCGAGGACAAGAAAGTGCCGCGGGATCTTTCCAAAATTCAAAAGCGCCGCTTCGTGCGCAAGAACACGGTCCGTGCGCGCGTCGACAAGGTGCTGGTCGGCGGACCCGAAGTGACTATCGTACTGGGCGAGGAGCAGGACCCCCTGGTAGGCCGCGTGCAGGACGACCAGGGTACTCCGATCACCACATTCCGGTTGATCGCCACGCCGATCAAAGGCAAGACCGCCTCCCAGAAACAGTCGGGTTGGGGAACTGCCAAGGGTGGAGTGCTTCGCCTGCGCCACCAGGATGACGAGGGCGCTTTCGAGTGGAAAGGGCTTCCGAACGGGGATTGGAGCATCGAAGCCACCGCATCCGGATATCAAAAGGGCGAAGTCCTGGCGGTGACCACACCCAGCAAGAAGGAGCTGGTCTTGATGCTACCCCGGGGCGCGCGTATCTTCGGCAAGGTGGTGGACCAGGACGACGACAAGATGCTGGCCGAGGTTCGATACACCGAAGTGATCGATGGCGTTCCTTCCGATGATGAAGAGAGCGTGGCGGCCACCAAGCAATTCGGCTTTTCCATTCCGAATCTGGCCCCGGGAACCTACCGGGTGTACGCCAATGAACCCACCCACGGGGAGAGTCCTTCCCAAACCTTCACCGTGGCCGCGGGCGAGGTCGTGGACGATGTGATCCTCAAAGTTCCGGGCCCGGGTAGCGTGGAGGGGACCGTGCATCGGGATTGGTGGGAGGACGGATTGGCGGTTAAGCTCAATCTGCAGCGGGAGGGTGACAACAATCGTTGGAGCCCTTCCAAGGAGGCCAAAATCCGGGCCGATGGCACGTTCTCCGTTTCCGAACTGGCGCCGGGTACGTACAACGCCCGATTGGAGGGCAACTTTTCCGTGAGCAGTGGCCGGTCGCTCTCTTCCAACCCAGGACCGAGCCAGACGGTGGTGGTTTCCTCGGGCCAGTCCGCGGGCCTACACTTCGGTGGAGCTCCTCCGGGAAGCGTTCGCATGAAGGGGCGGCTCCTGCGTGAGGACGAGGGCGTTTCCGGCTATGAAATCGATTTCACGGGCATCGAGCCGGGCCGGGATGAGGTGGAAACCATCAGCCGGGCGGGCGGAAACTACTCGGTGATCCTGGCCGGACCGGGAACCTATCGGGTACGTGCACGACCTGGGGATGGGGGACCGCGCCAGGTATGGCAGATAGAAGTGGGCTCCGGGGCGCAAACCATCGACATGGAATTACCCTCCTATTCCCTCACCATGCTGGTGGGCGTGCAGGGAGGGGGATCCGTTCCCTTCGAACTGAAAAGCTCCGAGTTCACGGTGGAGGTCGATGGAATGGGGGGAAGGGGTGCCATCGGTGCCAGCAAGGTCGAGGGCAGCGAAGTGACGTTCGAGGGCCTGGCCCCCGGGGACTATCGCCTGCGTTTCAAACCCCGCGGACGCGGTTGGGGACGCTCGCGGGACGACTCCCTCGACGCTTCCCACAACTTTGTTTTGGTGGAGAGCGGGGTGGTCACCCTGCGGCAGGGCGATGTTCATAAAACGGCCAACGCGGATCTGCGCCGGGGCGGGACCCTGACCGGGCGCGTGACCGGGGCCCCCTCCGATCCGGATCTTTGGTTGTATGTTTCGGTGTCCACCAGCGAAAACGGCGGCAGCAACAAATGGGCCCAGGTCCAGGACGGTGAGTTCCGGGTGAACGGGCTTCCGGAAGGAGACGTGTGGGTGACCTGCAACGGGTCAGGCCGGGTCAGCGGGGAAGCCAAGAAAGTGGCGATCTCCTACGACGGGCCCGCATTCGTGGAGTTGCCCTACCCCGAGGAGTCCGACGACTGACTCGGAGGGCGCGTCAAACGACGGGCGGGGGGGGGG
>JARGOW010000057.1:2584-11838 GCA_029212955.1 Planctomycetota bacterium
CGCCCCCCCCCCCCCCGCCCGCGTTTTCGCCCGGGGCGATTACTTGCTAGCGTCGGTTTCGTCGTGCAGACGATCCTCGAGCGCGTCGAGCATGGGCTTCAAGTTCTCGAGCATGGCCTGGGCGGCTTGCACGGAGGTTTGCTTGGCGGCCAGTCGGCCCATCTTCTCTTCCAGAGTTTCGCTGGTGGAGTTCAGAGAGTTTTGAAGGTCGCCGATTTGGGCCTCCTGCTGGTTGCGGATGGAGTCCAGGGCGTCGATTTGAGCCTCGAGCTCGACGATGCGAGACTCGAGCAAGCGTGAGTGCTCGGTCCGGTTGTTGATGTCGGTTTCTTGCTCGGTGAGACGCTTGGCCAGACGCTCCATCTCGCGATGGGTGGTCTTTTCCTGGGCCTGGATCTTACTGAGCTCCTTGTCGCGTCCCTTCAATTCGTCCTGAAGTTTGTCCAAGCGCTTTTGCAGGGCGAGGGCATCCTTTTGGGCCTTGGCCTGGGTCTTGTCGAAGTTGGTTTCCTGGTCCTTGAATTGGGTTTCTAGGGCCTCGATCAGCTTCTTCTTGGCGTTCACTTCGTTGGTGAGCGCCTTGCTGGCCTGGGACAGTTCTTTGACTTGGAGGCTTTCCTTCTCGAGCTTTTGCTCGAGCTTTTTCAGCTTGTTTTGGCCGGTTGTGAGGGCCTTGTTGGCCTTTTCTTCGGCCTTCTGCCCCTGGGTGCGTTGCTTCTCGAGCTCGCCGATTTGGCGGCTCAAGTCCTTGCCCTGTTGGCGCAATTCGACCAGGGTGCTTTGCAGGCTGTCCTGGGTGACTTGGGCCTTCTTGGCATCCTGCTCATGGGCCTTTTGCTCGGCGTTGAGTTCGGATTCCAAGCTCTGCAGGCGGCCTCGAAGCTCGAGGGCTTCCTGCTTGGCGCTTTCGACCTCCTTGGCATTTTTGGCGCGATCGTGGTTCGATTCTTTTTGGCTCTTGGCCAGGTCCTTCGCCAGGCCATCCCGATCCTGGGTGGTTTCCTTGAGTCGATCCTTCAGGCCATGTTGCTGGCGTTCCATGGATTCCATGGAGACCTGGTGCTTGTCCTCGTCCTTTTGGCGCAGGTCTTTTTGGGACTGCAGCTCCACGGCAAGGTCATCCAGTTGGGTTTGGAGGTCGGAGGCCAATTGCACGCCGCTGGACTTGGTTTGACCCAGTTCGGCTTCGGTGGCTTTGACCTTTTCGTCCAGGCTCTTGCGCGCGTTGTTGGCCTTGGTCAGGCGGGCTTCCAGGGACTTGGTTGCCTTGGCGTGGGCCGCTTGGGCCTGGGTGGCTTGGGCTTTGACCTCGGCCAGTTCCTGCTCCAGTTTCTCCTGGGCGCCAGCGCTTTGCTTTTCGCTGCGGCGGGCGGCGGCTTTCAGGGACTTGAGTTCCTTGCGGGCTTCCGCGAGGGCTTCCTTGTCCTTGGCCAGGGTCTTTTGGAGCTTATCGGTTTCCTTTGTAGAGCTCTTGCTCAGGGCGTCCTGGGCCTGGTTGGCCTGGGCGAGGGTTTCTTCCAATCCGAGCACTTGGCTCTGCAGGTCGGAGATCGTTTGCCCCGTGGTGTGCTGCAGGGTGGCGCGCTCGGCTTCGAGTGCGTCGTGCTGCAGGCGCAGGTCACCTAGGGAGCGCTCCAGTTGCGCGGTCTTTGTTTCGAAGCTCGCCTGGTCGCCTTGCTTGGCTTGCTGAAGGGTGTCGAGCTGGGATTCCAGATCGCACTTCACCTCTTGCAGGCGGGCGGCTTCCACTCGCATTCCTTCCAGGTCCCCTTGGTTTTGCTCCAGGGACTCGGTCAATTGTTGATTTTTGCCCAACTGGACCTTGTTGGCTTCTTGTAGGTCTTCGACTTGCTCTTGCAGGCCTTCGATTTCGCTCTTGAGCACGCGATCGTGCTCGGTGGCCTGGTGCTCTGAGGTGGCGCGGGCGGCTTGCTCTTCGTCGCGTGCTTCCTGGGCGGCAACTAGAGCCACGCTGAGGTCGCGGGCGGTTTGCTCGGCGACTTCCTTCTCCTGGGCCAAGCATGCTTGGGTCTCGACCAATTCGGACTGGGCCTGTTCGCACTGGGTGCGGATGTGGGCCAATTCGTTTTGAGCCTGGGAGAGTTGCTTCTGACTGGTGCTGAGTTCCGCCTGAAGGGTGTGTACCTGCTCCTTGGATTCCTGGCCGAATTGTTCCTGGTCGCGTTGGGTTTCCGCCAGTTCCTGCTGGAGACGCTGGTGGGCTTGCTGGCTCGAGTCCAGTTCGAATTGGGCGGTCTCGAAGCGTTCTTCGCTGCTTGCCAATTCGGTTTGGAGTTCGGACACGCGTGTCTCGAGGGCTTGGCTCTGCTCGCTGCTGTTGGCCCGATGGGACTCCAGCTGCGCCCGAAGTTCTTCGACCTCTTGTCCGACGCTAGCGGCTTGGGCTTCTGCATTTTCGAGGGCCCCGGTTTGGGCTTCGAATTGCTTTTGCACCTGGTCCTTCTCGCGCAGGTTGGTTTGGAAGCGTTGCTCCAGATCCGAGTGGGTTCCGCCCAGCTCGGCCAATTGGCTCTGCAGGTCGTTCAACTCGGATGAGGTGCTTTGCTTGGCTTGGGCGAGATCCTGGTCCCGGGTTTCCAGCATGGTTCGGGATTCGGCCAGCTCGGCGCGCAGGCGCACGACGGAGTCGTTTGCTTCCTGGCAGGCCTGTTCCAATTCCTCGATGCGTTGACCCCGGTGGGTGACGGCTGTTTCGGCCTGGGCCAGGTCTTCCTCGTGGCGGGCCAGTGCCCCTTCGACCTCTTCGATTCGGCTTTGGAGCTTCTCGGAACGGGTCTCCATGCGCTGGCGTACACGCTCGAGTTTCTTTTGGGTGGAGTCCGCGGTGGCGCGCTCGGCGCTCAGGGTCTCCAGTTCGTCGGTCAGGTTTTGGACCTCGCTCACCAGGGTTTCCTGGGTGGCCAGCGCCTTTTCGTGTTCCTCTTGGAGCTCGCTCAGCTCGGCTGTGAGGGTGTCGCAGGTTTCCTGGAGGGCAGCGTGGGCACCTTCCATTTCTTCGCGAACCGCACAGGCTTCCGCCAGTTGTTCCTGGTAGCCCTCGAGCACCGTTTGCTTGTTGGCGAGCTCCTCCTGGAGGCCTTGGACCTGTTCCTGGCTGGTTTCAAACTCGGACTGCAGGGCGTCGATGGCCTCGGTGACCTGACCATGCATGTCGTGGATCTCGCACAGGTTGTCCTCGAGGGAGACGCATTCGTCGGACTTGCTTTGCAGTTGTCCTTCCAGTTCGACGCAGCGTTCGTTGGAGGATTCAAGGGCTTGCTGAGCGGTTTCGAGTTCACCACGGGTGGTTTCGAGTTCGCCGGTACGTTGGGAAAGTTCCTCCGTACGTTCGGCCAGCTCTTCGTCGCGTTCCTGTAGCGACGTGGTGAGGCTGGTGATTTCTTCCCGTTGGGCGTCGCGCTCACTTTCCAGAGTGGAGCAGGACTCCTGGCTGGATTCCAGTTCACCACGGGTGGTTTCGAGCTCCTGGGTCAAGGCTTGGCAAGCTTCGGTCTGCTCGGCGACTTCCCCCTGAAGGCGTTCGACCTCGGATTGGCTCTCTTCGAATTGGGAGGTCGCGGTGTCGCAGGCTTCCTCGGATTCGGTGACCTGCGTGCGCAGGCTGTCGATCTCTTCCACCAGCTTCTCTACGCGACCGGATTTGGATGTGGACTCCACTTCCATGGCGGTTTTTTGGTCCTGCCAGGCGGCTTTTTCATCCCGGGCTTCTTGGAGCTTTTGAGCCAGGTCATCCAATTCGGTGTCCTTCGCTTCGATCTCCATGTGGAGCTCGTTGACCTCTTCGGTGAGCGTTTGGGAGCGGCTGGACGCGGGCTCCAGGGTGCGCACCCGTTCGGTTAGGCTTTCGATCAGTTCGCTTTGACGGGCGAGTTCCGTGTTCTTTTGGGTTTGAACGGCGGTGAGACGATCTTCCCACTCGGAGATGTTCACGTCCGGGGTCTCGGAGTCTTGACCCTGTTCACCGACCAGGTGCGGCCAGATCAGTTCCATGAAGTTGACGGCTTCTTCCGGGCTGACCTCTTCTGCCTGTCCATCCCAGTCTCCCAGGGCGATTCGCAGGTTTTCGATCTGCTCGGACTGGGCTTGAATGCGTTGGCCCTGTTCGCGCTCGGACTTGGCGAAGGCGGATAGGATTCCGCGTACGCGCTGTTCGAGGGATAGGAAGCCGCGGTAGCGCTCGTGCACTTGGCCGGTCATGTGACGGGCCAGGGCTCGCTCACGACGGGCATGGCGTTGATCGGCGGTGAGCCAGGCGAGTACGGCGCCACAAATGGCGCAGCCGGCTGCAAAGAGGAAGCTGTAGAGTGCTGAGATCGGCATAGAACCAGGGGATGTTGGGGAATGGGGGCCTAGGGGGAAGGCCCACGGGACCGCCATCGGCGACCCTGTTCCCCGGACAAAAGCTCAGCTCGGGAATCCATTTGAAAGATGCGCATTCCTTTCGAGGCCGTGCATGTCCTGTCTCTCCCTGAAACAACCCGTCCCTCTTTGGGGTCACCCTGCACTCATGTTTCAGTGGGGGGGGAGGAGTGTTTTGCGTGGGCGGATCTTTGGTTTTGGATCCGGGGACTGGTTGTGGCGGAAACTCCTGCGGTGATTCGGTAGGGGTGTTTCAACCACAATGAGAGCGATTCGGAGGTTCACACGAAGACCACGAAGGGCCACGAAGGCACGAAGCTCTACGCGCAGGAGTACCGCGAATCACGAAACACAGGAGGTACTGGCGTAGCCAGACCGACACGATATTAAATTCTTGTCGGTCTGGCTTCGCCAGGACCTCCGGTGGTTGGTTGAGGACCGTTCATTGTTCGGGTGGACCTTCGTGCCTTTCGTGGCCCTTCGTGGTCTTCGTGTGAACCTCCGAATCGTTCTCAATATGGCTGAAATAAAGCAGCCCCACATCACAGGAGTTCCCGTCCAGCCAGTCCCAAAGGCCCTTGTGAAAAAAAGCGGTTCCCCTGGCCAATGGCCAAGGGAACCGCTTTGTTGCTGCGAATGCGCTCGCTAGTACTCGATGCGCATGTCGGTGAATTTGGCGGAGGTGCCTTGGACGAAGACGCCCACACGGCCGCGGGATTCGTGGGCGGGCATTTCTTTTTCGAACATCTCCTGGCCGTTCGCAAAGAAGATGACCCGGTCTTCCCGGACTTCGATGGCCAGATGGATCTGGGATCGTGAGGACTTCTTTTTGCTGCCTTCCGCCTTCTTGAGCCGGGTCATTTCTTCAGGGACCAGGGCCTTGGTCTCCGGGTCGGTGATCAGCAGGGCCAGGCGGCGGGAATCCGAGAACCATGCCAGCATCTGTTCATCGTTCAGGGTGGAGCCGAAGGTGATGCCCGCGATGGGGAAGTCACTCTGGTCATCGACTTTGATGACCACTTCCCAGCGGAAAGGGATGGGCGGGGCCTCTTCGATCACGGCCGTATTGATGCCGCCTTTGTACTTGACCTCCAGAATGCCGTCGTCGGCGGAGAATGTGCTGCGGGCCGACCAGCCCTCCAGGTCATCGGGCACGGAGGGACGGTAACCGCGCTTGAGGGTCACTCCCGATTCTGTTTCGATGTCCTGGGCGGCGGTCACCAGGCGGGCGTCTCCGTCCACCAGGCGCGCGCTGCTCTCGAGTAGGTACAGGGCCGATAGGGGGCGGTCGCCATCCACGTATTCGCCGGCAACCTCCTGGGCCTTGGCCACGAAGAGGTCCACGCTGTTCACCAGGCCGTCACGCAGGCGCGGGTTCACCTCGCCCAGTTTTTCCAGGGCGTAGGCCCGCACTTCGCCTGCGGTTTTGTCGGCCACGGTGGGCATGGGACTGTCCTGGTCGATGATGCGGCGGGTGGCCGATTCGAGCTTGCGCCAGTGGAAGGCGGCCAGGTCCCAACGCTCCATCAGCATGGCGGCCTCTGCATAGCGCATGCGCGCCGTGTGATTCTTCGGGTCCTTTTCCAGGGCCCAACGGAAGCTATCGAGGGCGTACTCGAGCTTTTCGTTCTCGAGTTGATGCTTGCCCCGCGCAATGAGTTGAGCGGACTGTTCCGGGCCCCCGTAGTGCAAATCGTGCAGGCTGCGGATCCAGACCATCCAGTGCTCCTCGAATTCCTCGAAGGTGGTGACACCTTCTACGGCGGCTTTGGTGACGAAGTACTCAACGAAGCGCGCCTTGATGTCGTGGTCTCCACCGCTCTTGTAGGTGAGCATGAATTCCTTGTAGATCGGAAGGTAGATGCGCTCGGAGTTTTCGTTCTCGTAGTTGTGGAAGAAGTACACCAGACCCCATCCGAAGGGGTAGTACGAACCCGGGTAGGATCCGGGGCGGTAGTAGGTGATGACCTGTTCCAAGGTCGGGGCGCTCGGGTGGGGCTTGTGCTTCTGGACGTAATCGCCTTCTTTGCCCTTTTTGAATCCGAGCATGCGATACAAGGAACGCAGGCGGGTCTTGGGGATCCGGTTCTTGGCCACGCTGCCACCGGGCTGCAAGAATGCTCCTTCGAAGTAGCTGGCGGTGCCCTCGTTGAGCCAGGTCAACAGCAGGCCAGGTAGTACGGCGCGGGTGAATTGGTGGGAGGCTTCGTGGAACAGGGTCGACCACAGATCGTCGATGGTGCCGCCCTGGGAGCGACTGTCGAAGGTGGCCACACGGTTTTCCCCGGGCACAAAGAAACCGCCCACATTGGGGCCGATGGGTTGTCCCCGGTTCTCCAGTTCGACCCGGTCAAAAATTTCGCGGGTGGAATACACGTCGATGCGACAGGAGCGCATGGTGCCGCCGCGGACTTTGTAGTTGAACACCGTGCGGTAGAAGGCGTTCATTTGCTCCATTGCATCCAGGAATGCGTGGGCGTAGTCGTAGCCCATGTCCGTGCGCACGATGTAGTACTTGCCCTTGATCTCGTAAGGGTCCTCCCAGGTCATGTTCTTTTTGTTGACCTCGGCGCGCTTCTTCTTGTTGACGCGCCGGCCCCCGGGGATTTCAAAGTCGATGCCCGATTCGATGAGGGCTGCCACGGCCTTCTTCTTGGAAAACATTTTTGTCAAACGTTCCTCGGCCCGGGATTGCATGGATGTGCCGATGCAGAGCTTCAGCAGGTCGGCAGCGTTGGCGTAGAGCTTTTTCTTTTCGCAGGCCTTGGCCATGTCGAAAATTTCCCGGCTGACCGCGTCCTGCAGCTCCTCGGGGGTGAGGCCGGGGGAGCCGATGGCGAGGCGTAGGTCGTCGATGACCTTGCGAAGCTTTTTGGTCTTGGTGGTTTCGGGAAGTCTGGCCAGGGCCAGGCTGGCGTACCAGAAGGCCTGGTCCTGTTCTTCAGCGGCCAGGGCGGCTCGGGCGGTGGCCTCCAGGCTGGCCACATCATTGGGTGCGGATTCCAGATCCTTGATCGCCTCGGCGAGCTTGGGATCGACCTCCTCGTCATCCTGGAATGTGCCGGCGGAGAGGGGGCTGGAAAGGGTTAGTAGGGCAATGGAAAGCAGGCTGAAGGCCCAAGCTGCAAAGGAACCGCGTTGAATCATGCAACCAATATAACGAGGTGGGAGCACCGAGGAACCCCGCTCGGGCCCTGGGCACTAGGAATTTACGTGCCCCCTGGGGGGAAGCTCGGCCCTGGGAGGCAAATGGGCGGTTTTGCCCCAAAAAAAGTGACCCCCGTGGCTGGCAAGCCAGCACGGGGGTCTCGGGTGTTGTCGCATCGTTCGGGAGGGGGTGGCCCGGACCGGATTCAGACTTTTGACGATCGAAATCTTTCAACGGGCCTGAACGATGCTTTCTCGCGCAATCTCACACCATCGGGCCGAGGGCTCTCCAGTCTCGGCTAGGGGGGGTCGATGGGCACCCGGAGATTTTGCGGTGTCGAAAGAGTCGCTCCAGATCGAGGGGGGGACTGGAGCCATTTTTCGACGTTTCAAGCTTCACGCCCCGTTATCCGAGGAGTGAGGTTTGTACGGGGGTGGAATTTCTAATTCTTTTTTTCGCCCTCGGGGGAGGCCGGGGAGAAGCCGGTTTCGGCCAGGTCCACCCAGGCCTCCTCGCCGGTTTCGGCGAAGCGCACGCGCACCCATTGATTCCACCGTTCCACGACCTGGACCCGTTGGGCGGCTTGGGGTTCCTGGGTCGATCGGGAGCGCTCGGGGGCGTGTGCGGTGGGTGTGGTGGGGTGGAGCATGGTCAGGTTGGGCTGGGAACAGAAAGCACATCGGCGGGGCGGACCCGCTTCTTGCGCCTTTCCGGGCCGCTTTTTGATGCAGATTTCACGGGAACAAGAAATCCAAGTTGGGGGGCTAGGTGGTGGATCCGGTGGCCGATCAGTCCTCCCTTTTTGCCATTGTCCGGGGCTTGATCCGGGGTGGGGCCGATAGTTGGGTTCATTTTTCGGGTGGATATCAATGCTGGGGTCCAGGGCGTCCCGGTCGTGGTTCCCTGGGCTGGCGAGCTGTAGAATGGTCGGTGAGCCAAACCGCGAGGAATCCACCATGAGCGAAAAGATTGACAACATGCTGCACGAGTCCCGTGCATTTCCGCCCTCCTCCGAATTCCAGGCCGGTGCGAGGATCGGCTCCATGGAGGAGTACAAGCGCCTTCATAAGCAATCGATCGAGCAGCCGGATGTGTTCTGGGATGGCGTCGCCAAGGAATTGCCCTGGATGCAGCCCTATGACCAGGTCATGGATTGGAGCGCCGCTCCCAAAGCCAAATGGTTCTTGAACGGAAAGCTCAACGCCTCCGCCGTTTGCCTGGACCAGCACCTGGAGGCGGGCCGTGGAGACAAGGTGGCCATTCTCTGGGAAGGGGAGCCGGGCGACCGCAAGACCTTCACCTACAAGGAAATGCACTCCGCGGTATGCCGATTCGCCAACGTGCTCAAGGCCCGTGGCCTCGGAAAAGGGGATCGCGTGGCCATTTATATGCCCATGGTTCCCGAGTTGGCCATGGCGGTTCTGGCCTGTGCTCGAATCGGCGCCATCCACTCGGTGGTTTTCGGTGGATTCAGCGCCCAGGCCCTGGCTGACCGGATCACGGACGGGGGTTGCACGGGGGTCATCACCGCCGACGGGGCTTGGCGTAGGGGTAAGGTGCTGCCGCTTAAGGCGGAGGTTGATGCTGCGATTGCCCTGTGTGGTCAGGATCACGGGGTGCACACCGTGCTAACGGTGCAGCGAACCGAAAATGAGGTTCAATGGCACGGGGATCGGGACGTTTGGTACCACGAGATCTGCGAGCAAGTGGATGACGTCTGCGCCCC
>JARGOW010000058.1:0-1841 GCA_029212955.1 Planctomycetota bacterium
TGGGATTCGACCGCATGAAGTTCGGGCAAGCTCGCGAACTGATCGAGGAGCTTTGGAGTGCCGGCTACAGGATCCTGGTATTGGGCGGCGGCGAACCAGCCCTTTGGCGCGATGGGGACAGGGGGCTTTCGGATCTGGGCTTGTTCGCCCAAGGCTTGGGTTTTGTCGTGCAAGTCAACACCAACGGCATCCGCTTGGGCGAGGGATTTGAGTCCTGGCCAGGCATCGACCGGTTTATTTTCCCCATGGATGGTGCTAGTGCGGCGCGCCACGATTCCCTGCGCGTGGTGCTGGGGCCCGAACCGGGCGGCCATTTCGACGTGGTCCAGGATCGTGTGGATGCCTGCATTCGCGCCGGGCGCGGCTTCACCGTGGGTACGGTTCTGACCTCCAAGAACCAGGGGGAGCTCGACGGTTTGATCTCTTGGATCCGGGGCAAGGTCGATCAGGGGGCGCGCATCCATGCCTGGCACCTGTATCGCTTCCAGGCCGTGGGTCGCGGCGGTACCGGTGCGGGCCAGGAGCTGGCACTGGACAGCTCCGCTTTCCGGGCAGCATGCGCACGGGCCAAGGCGGCGGGTTTACCTTTTCCTGTTTGGCGCCGTGACGACATGATCCGCTCCTCGACGGTGGAGTACTTTTGGTTCCAGGGTGGATCCCTGAAAGTCGGCACCCAGGAATGGGGCGCGAAATCGGCTTCAGGCTCCTAGCGAATCGGGCCGAGCCTGGGCGAGAAGCGCGACCTCGGACCGGCAAGCCGCAAGCGTACTCAGGGGCATGCAACGCCCACCATCCATGCATCCGCTCCCCTTGGACTAGCGCGCTAAGACGCACAGATCGAGCTCCAGACTTGCGCGTGGCTGGGCGTCGAGCCTTGCGGCGGCTTCCACACCTAAAATGGTCCCGAGGACCAACCGCGCCTCCGCTTCGTCCGGAAATCGCATCCACGTGGGGACGGTTTCCACCGGGGTGAACCCGTGTTGTTCCACGAGCGGTGTCACTTCCCCGTGGCCCTCCCCATCCACCAGGTCGCGCAGGGCTTGGAATTCCCCCGTGCCCGCATTTTCGATCACCCAGATCGCCGGGCCCGAGCGTTGCGCTTGCGGTGGCAAGAGGCGTTCGCACTCCTGCAAGAGACGGTTCCGGACTGGGGGGCGCAGGTCGAGCAGGACCCAGCTCATGACGATGCGGTCGAAGCTGCCGTCCTGAAACCGCAGGCGCTCCCCCCGGGCGCGCAGCACATGGGCTGGGGACAGGTCCCCCCCATTCCCGAGCATTTCGGCGCTGGGTTCCACGGCCACGTGCAGGCCGGCCTGGGGCGCGACGTGCCGGGTCAACCAGCCGGTGCCGCAGCCGATCTCCAACACACGCTTGCCACCCAATTCGGAGCGTTGAGCCAGGACCTGGGCGGCCAGGCCTTGCGGATCCTCAGCCCTTTCGAAGCTACGGAACAGCTCTGGCTGGTCCCGGTACACCTGGGTCCAGCGTTCGAGTTGCCGCGCCGCTTTGGCGCGCTCGGTGAAACTTCGAGCCATGGGACGCAAGGTAGCCAGAAACTCGTCCACTGGGTACTCAAAACGAGTCTCGGCCCCCCACCAATGCCCACAGGCGCAAGTTCCCCGCCGCCTGCGGTCGATGGAAGAGTCCCCGCCATGTACCCCAACGACCTGCAAAACCTGACCTCCGCCTGTCCGCGCTGTGGCACCCAGAACGACGGTACCCAGCTGATCTGCGGCCTGTGCAGCGAGGTTCTGCGGAAGGATCCAGGGAGCCCCCCTGGCCCATCCCTATTCGCGGGTACGAATACCGGGGCGATCCACCCGCAGCAACCGGCCCCCGTG
>JARGOW010000058.1:1851-11721 GCA_029212955.1 Planctomycetota bacterium
CCTACTCCAAGCAGGCCTACGCCTTTTTGGGGCTGGGATTGCTACTGGCTCCGCTGTTCGCGTACATGCCATTCCTGGGATATTTCACCTGGTTCCTGGGTGCCCTATTCCACGAGACGGGCCACTGCTTCTTCGGCTGGCTCATGGGCCAACCCGCCATGCCGGCCATCAGTTTGGGCGGCCACGCCATGGCCATGCACCAAGGTCAAAGCGCGTTCCTGGCCCTGGCCATTTGCGGGGGCCTGGCCACCGGCGCCTGGTGCTTGCGCGCCCACCGCGGCCTTGCGATCACCCTGGCCGTGGCTGCAGTGCTACAGCCCTTGTTGGCATTCACGCAGGGAAAAGAAGTCCTGTTCCTTCTCGGTGGACACCTGGGTGAATTGGCCATGGCCACGGTCTGTATATGGCGCACGATCAGCGGAGGCTTTTCGGAGAGTCACCTGGAGAGATTGCTGTACAGCATGCTCGGTTGGTACCTGGTAGGAAGCAATTTGGCTTTGAGCGCGGGGCTGCTTTTCAGCCAGGAAGCCCGGGCTGAGTATGGGAGCAATGGCTCCTTCGGCCTGACCAACGATTACCTGCGACTGGCCAACGACGTGCTGGGAACCTCCCTGGGCACGGTGGCCTTCGGCATGCTGCTGGTATCCCTCATTCCGGTCCCGCTTGCGTGGATCGTGAGTCACAGACGCCCCGCCTGACTTGCGCATTGATCGGGCCACGGGTCTACTGGATTGCCCGGTGCCCTGCCCACGCCCATCCACCCCCACTCTTCGTGACCCAACCCCCGCCCCATACCACCCGTAGGCACTTCCATGGCCTCGACACCCTGCGTGGTATTGCGGCCTTGCTCGTGGCGCTCTATCACCTTTCGGGCATGAAGTACGGGTTCGCGGGCTACGTGCTGGTGGACTTCTTCCTGGTGCTGAGTGGATTCGTATTGGCGCACAGTTACCTGTACCGCAGCGTCGCCGTGGGGAAGTGGGAGTTTGCCATTCGACGCTTCGCGCGACTGTGGCCCATGCATGTGGTGGCATTGTTCCTCATGTATGGGGCGGTTTACTACCCGCTCTATGGACGCTTCTTTTCGGAGCCGGGTTCCAACTCGCACAACACTTGGAACACCCTGATCCAGAACCTGACCCTGACCCACAACATCGGGCTGCCCCCCAACGGGCCCTATGTTTGGTCCTGGAACACCCCCAGTTGGTCGATCTCCGTGGAATTCTGGGTCAACATCCTCTTCATCCTACTGATCACCAAACGCACCAAAAATCTATCGATGCTGGTGTTGTCCGTGGTTTGCCTGGGCGTTGTGTTCCACGGCGCCGGATCCCTTGGAAGCTACAACGAGAACTTCTTTGCCGTTCTAAACTCGGGCATGCTGCGGGGCATCGCGTCCTTTGTACTGGGCATCATTTCGTATCGCCTGTACTTGCGGTACAAGGATCGAGCCATGGGCGCGGGCCTGGCGTCGCTCCTGGAACTTCTATGTGCGGCCCTGGTGGTGTTCTTCCTCTACACCAAACACTTGGGGATGCCGGGTCTGGAGCTGCTGGCCCCGTTTGCCTTCACGCTTATGGTGCCTTTCCTGGCCTGCGAGCATGGTCACTTGTCCAAGGCCGCGGTCCACTTCAAATACCTGGGCACCATCTCCTACTCGGTGTACCTGAACCACATGGGAATTTGGATTCTGTTCAGCCACAAATGGATCGCGGACCACGTGGGCGACAACGGCAGACTCGCCATTCAAATGGTAGTGCTCCTGATCTTCTCCCACTTCACCTTCCAATACATCGAGCGCCCCAGTCAGCGTTTCCTGCTGAAGCGCTTGCTGCCAAAGCGCCCGTAGGTGTCGGTCCATGACAGCGGGCCCCCGGATCTCTCGATTCGGGGGCCCGCTGGCCATTTCAAAGCGGGTCAGGGACCTACTTCTTCAGACTGCGAATGAAGGTGATCAGATTCTTCATGTCTTCGCCCTGAATGTTGGGGTAGGCAGCCATCAGGGCGTTCAACCCGTTGGCGGCGCCGCCCTCGTTGATGACCTTAATGAGCTGCTCGTCGGTCGTCTCGGCCTGCCACTTGGCGTCGGAGTAGTTGCGGGGCTTCACGGGAAGGGCTGCAGCGGCAGCGCCGTCACCGGTTCCGGTTTCGCCGTGGCAGCCTGCGCAGGCATTGGCCGCAAAGACTTTCTGGCCGGCAGCGACAGCAGCAGGGTCGAGCTTCACTTCGGGCTCGTCGGAACCACTGCAAGCGACGGGAAGGAGCGCCATCAAGGCGATGATCATGTGTTTCTTCATAGGATATGTACTCGTGAGAGAGGCGGTTACGGGGCGGATTCTAGCGGGTGGGGTCCCTCCAGGGATGAACTCCTTTCACTTTCCTCGCCCCCATTCCCGCTCAAAAATTGACAACGGACAGTTCGGAAACTCACATTTGAAGCAAGCCCTGCGGAAACGGGGCGTCCGAGACCTGCAGCCCGGGCAAAAGCCGGGCGCCCCCCCCCACCCGTCCCCATCCACCCGAACCAACCAGATGTGGTTGTTTTCCCCCGGGCTGATATGCTCTACGCCGTGAGAAGAACACCGATCCAAAGCGCCCTTGCCGGCGCCACAGTGGCCCTCGCCCTCCTCCTAAGCTCCGCGCCTGCCGCCCTTGCAAGCCAGGCTTCGCAGGTGCCCCAGTTGGGTGTGGAATTGGCCGCCCGGACCCAAGGTGCGCAACTCACATTTGTCGAGCTGGACCAATTGCTACTGCGTCGCAATGGACTCACCCCGGTGGGGCGCGCGGCCCTGCGCGAGATCATCGACCTTAAAGTCCTGGGCCACCTGGCCCAGGAACGGGGCGTTGTCATTTCCCAGTCCCAGCTCAACCGGCGCTGGAGCGAGATTGAAAAGGAGGTCGTCGCCACGGGTCAAGCCGCCAACATGGCGGAATTCCTGGAGGCCAGCGGGGTCAATCGAGCCACCTTCAGTCAGTACCTCAAGCTCTCCCTGATCCAGGAATCCCTGGCGCGACTGGCCCTGGGCCTGCCCAAGGATTCGGCGGTAACCGCGGAACAGCAGAAACTTTGGCTCGAATCCGAAATGGAAATGCTCGGATACAAAGAAGAGGCTGCCTTTTGGGATGTCGGCGTGGTTTGCACCCTGGGCCCCATTCAAGTCACCACCGCGGAGTTCGGCAAACACCTGCGCGACCAACTCGACCCCAAGGACGTGCGCCAGGCCTGCTACGAGATACTACTGCTCAAGAAAATCCGAGCACGCTTCCCTGACCTTGCCCCCGCTGCCGAAGCCCAGGCCATCGAAGAGGAGATTCAACTTCGCCGCAAGGACATCGAATCCAACGAGCGCTACAAGGGCGTGAAGTACGAGGACTTGTTGCAGGCCCAGGGCATCACCATGGACTCCTTGCGCCTGGACCCGGCACTGCGCGCGGCCGCACTCTCCAGGCTCTGGGTCAACCGCACTTGCAACGACGCCTGCCTGCGCGAATTCTACGAGGGCGAACGTGAGAATTTTGACGGGCACTTCGGCGAGGGCGTGGAAACCTACGCCATCCTCTTGAATGCGGCCAAACTCAAGAACGACATGAATCCGCGCACGTTTGAGGAGGCCGAAGCGGCCCTCCAAACCCTGCGCGATGACATCACGAACCTCGATAACTTCAAGGCCATCGCAGGTGTGCGCACCGACGATGTGAGCGCCCGGTCTTCCGGAGGCTTGATCGGATGGGTTCGACGCCGGACAGCTGGTGTGGACCCCGCCATCCGCCAGGCCGTGAACGATGCCCTCAACTCCACCCCCGGCGTGCTAAAGAACACGGTGACCGGGCCCCTCCGGGTGCAAGGCGGAGTGGTTCTGCTCTGCCTGGGCCAACGCGCCGCTGCACCCACCTGGGACATCATGTCCTCGAATGTGCACCGCGAATTGCGGCGCCGCTTCATGGTAGAACAACTGCCGCCCACCGAGTTTGAATGCTGGCTGACCCCGGCACGCAAGTAACCGCCCACCCCAAACCCCACCGTCTCCCCCATGTTGATCGCCAAGGTCGTCGGTAGCGTCGTCGCTACCCAAAAGGATGAAAAGCTCGCGAACACCAAGCTGCTCGTGTGCCAAATCCACAATCACAACAACGAAGCCCAGGACTCGTACGTGATCGCCGTGGATTCGGTGGGCGCAGGAACCGGGGACATGGTTCTGTACGCGGCGGGATCCAGTGCACGCCAGACCAACATCACCAAGGATCGCCCGTGCGACGCGGTCATCATGGCCATCGTGGATTCCTGGGACATGGATGGAACCGACGTCTTCAAGAAGTGGAGCGAGGCCTAAATGTATGTGGCCCGGGTGACGGGGCGGCTGGTGGCCACGGTGATTTCCCCGGGGCTAGAGGGCGTGCGCCTACAGTGGATTCAGCCCCTGGATGAAAAGGGCGACCCCATGGGCGCCCAGCAGGTGGCCTGCGCCGCCATCGACAGTGGCCCGGGCGATCTGGTGGAATTCGTGGATGGCCGCGAAGCCGCCGTGGCCCTGCCCGACGAAACATTCGTACCCGTCGACGCCACCATCGTGGGCTACGTGTCCCAGGCCGTGGCCGAGGGGATCGACTTGGCCGAGGAGGCGAACTGATGTTTTTGGCCGAGGTCATTGGCACTGTGGTCGCCCCCATTTCCGTGCCCGAACTCAAGGGTCGTACCCACCTGATGGTGCGCCCCGTCACACCCGAGGGGAAACCCACGGGCAAGACCAAAGTCGCCATTGACTCCATCGGAGCGGGTGTGGGTGATCGGGTTTTGGTGGTGGACGAGGGCGGATCCGCCCGTCAAATCCTTGGGGATCCCGACGCGGGCATTCGCACCGTAATCCTCGGCTTCGTGGATTCCGTCTCCATACACGGCCGAACCGTCTTCGACCACAGCAGCTGACCATGCAACATTCTCCCTGGAGCGAAGAAGAGACCCGCCTGAGGCAAAGCCTTTGCCGCATTGGGGCCCTGTGCTACGAGCGCGGCACCATCGCCGCCGCCGACGGAAACCTGTCGGCCAAACTCGCCGACGGCACGATCTTGATCACGCCCACGGGCGCCATGAAGGGCTTCTTGCAGCCCAATCACATGGCCAAGATCGACGATACCGGGCGCGTACTCGACGGGGGCCCTAAGCCCTCCTCCGAAGCGGGCATCCACCTGGTGGCCTACCACGAACGCCCCGAGATCCAAGCCATCGTGCACGCCCACCCGCCCCACGCGGTGGCCCTGACCGTGGCTGACATCGACATGCAAATGCCGATCATCCCCGAGATCATCGTCTCCATCGGCGGCATCCCCACCGCGCCGCTCGGCATCCCCGGCACCTCGGACTTACCCGAAACCATCCGCAAAATCATCCGTTGCTCGGACACCGTGATCATGAAGAACCACGGCTCGGTCACCCTCGGAAGCAACCTGATGGACGCCTACAAAAAGCTCGACATGCTCGAGCACACGGCACGCATTCTGTGGCTAGCTCACACCGCCCGCGGCGGCCTCAAGCCCATCGCACCCGAAGCCGTGGAGCAAATGCTAGCCACCCGCAAAATGCTCGGCATAACCACCCCCAACACCCTCGAAAACAACTGCGGCCGGGAGTGACGTCCTGCGGATTCTTGTAGGGCGTGGACTTTGAGCAGTGCGCCTCCCCCTACCGTTCCATGGATTGCATCCGGAACCACCAAGGGGAATGGCTTACCCTCGAAAGGCTTTAAGACCTGTATCAGCCTGCGAGCTCCCCCAAGCCCCTATTCCAGCGGGCACTCGAAGTCGTCGGGCTTCAGCGCTAGGACGCTGCACTCCAGGTACCCGAGTACGCGTTCGGCGGTTTCGCCCATTTGTAGGCCGGGGCGGCCGGTGCGGGAGAGGGAGCCCATGATGACCACGTCGGGTTGCAGGTGTTCGACGGTTTCGCGAATGGCTTCGGCAGGCGACTTGCGACTCAGGTGGGTTTTGGCGCGCTCGGTGAGCTCCACGCGGAGCAGGCGATCGTCCACTTCGGATTGGGCCTGGGCCTTGAGGGCCTCGACCCGGGCATCGTATTCCTCCTGGTCGAGCTCGGAGGCTTGTTGGCGCAGTTCGCGGGGAATGCGGTAGGCGTGCACCACGTGCAGTGCGGCGCCGTTGCGGCGTGCAAGATAGGCTGCGCACTCCAGGATCTTGGAACCGACTTTGGTGAAGTCGATGGCGGCCAGGATCAGTTTGTGTTCGGGGTCGTCGGCGGCTTTCACCACCCACACGGGCTTGCAGCAGCTGCGCAAGACCTTGGCCGCAATAGCTCCCAGGGCGCGCCCTTTCGATTCAGCCCCTTCCTTCTCCCGGCGGCCCACCACGACCAGATCCGCTTCACCGTTCTTCGCTTTGCTGCACAAGGCCATCCATGCGCGTTCCTCCGTGATGTCCAAGCTAGTGGCCACGCCCATGCCCGCGGCCTCATCGCGCAGCTCGTTCAAGGCTGCGTGGCCCTTGTCGCTGAGCGGCCACAATTCATCGGAACGCCAAAGCGAATGCAGCACCTGAAGCTGGGCCCCAGTATTGCGCGCCATCAGGCAAGCCTGGTCAAAGGCCGTCTTGCTCCCGATCGGAATGGCTCCGGTGCGGGACTTGACCTCGACGCCTACCAGGATCTTGTTGATTTCGAGCATTCAAGGCGCGGGTTGTGGAACCAGCGTGGGGGTGTCCAGATTACGCAACGGGGCGACTGGTAAAAGGAGTCCTGACAGCCGGGTGCGCACCAGGGGGCGAGGATTCTAGGTCGGGGATGGTTGGAAGGAAACCCTTCTGCCCCATCGCTCAAAAAGTCGGCCCCTGGGGGCCCGAGGAGCCGACTTGCATCCAGGGAATCCGCCCCTCCAGCCTAGACGGTCCGGCTTTCTTTGTCCTGCTGTTGCTGGATTTGGGCCGCTCGATCATCGAAACCCTTGCGACCCATCAAGGCGTAGGCTGCAATTTTGCCAGCTTCCACGCCCGGCTGATCAAAGGCATCGATGCCGTAGAGCTCCCCCATCAGGGCGACCGCGTAGTCCTTCAGGTACATGTATTGTCCCACCGTATGCGCGGTGACCCGCGGAAAACGAATGGAGACATTCGGTCGACCCGCTTCGGTCAGCGCGATGCGCGTGCCTTCGCGTTCCGCGGCCAGAAGTTCGCTCAAGCTGCGCCCTCCCAGGTATGCCAAGGCATCCTTATCCCCGTAGTCGGTAGGAATCTGAACCCGGTGATCGTGCTGCCCGATCTCGAGCAAGGTGAACCACTTGTCGAAAGGGCCCTCCACATACAACTGCACCTGGCTGTGTTGATCGGTCACGCCCACGGCCCGCACCGGGGTCGGACCCACGTGGGTCTTGCCTTCGGCGCTTGTTTTGACCTTGCCGATCGATTCACCCAACAACTGGGCATACCAATCGGCTAGGTCGCGAAGGCGGTGGCCGTAGGCGAAGGTCACAGCGATGTTCTTGTCCTTGCGCTCCTGCAGAATCCACTGCATGGCCGCGTACACCATGGCTGGGTTTTCGTTCCAAGGCTTCAAGCGACAGCGCTTGTCCATGTCCGCAGCGCCCTTCAACAACCCCAAAATGTCGATGCCTACCAATGCCGAGGAAAGCAATCCAACGGGCGAGAGCACGCTGAAACGTCCACCGACCCCGTCGGGCACGATGAAGGAACGGTAGCCCTCGGATTGCACGATCGGTCGCAACACACCGGCCTCCGCATCGGTGGTTACAACCACGTGCGGCTTGTGCCCTTCCTCGCCCAGACGTTCGATGAGCGCCCGTCGAAAGATCAGGAATTGGGACATGGTCTCCGCCGTGGATCCCGACTTGGAGATCACATTGAACAGGCTTTTGGTCACGTCGATCGTGTCCAGAAACTCTCCCACCAAGTCGGGATCCACGTTGTCCAGAATGAACAATCGCGGTGCCCCGTTGGGCGGGCTCAATTCGTGAAAGGGCGAGTTCAGGGCCGAATGCAGTGCCCTGTTGCCCAATGCGGATCCACCGATTCCGAGCACGACCACGTTTTCGAACTGCCCCTGGACCTCTTCCGCATAGCGCAGAATGTCCTGGTGAACCGCGCTTTGGTAAGGAAGATCCAACCAGCGCAGGTCCTTGGCGCGACGCCCTTCCACCTGCTGTTGCGCCTCGGAAAGCACGCCTTGCATGTCACCCAATTCCGCTTCCCGGACCCCATGGTCGGGTCCGATGGTGGTTGCGAGTGCGTTGGTGTAATCCAGTGTGATGCGATCCATGGGCTGTTCGGGCAGGGGCCTGGGGAAAAAGAGGGCTGGGGAGGATACCAAGCTTGCGCGGGTTCGGCGCGGTTGGTTTGTCCCGTGCCCCAGCATGCAAGGAGCCCCCACCCCCGAAACGGGGATGGGGGCTCCTGGATGCGCGGCCTGGGGTCTCAATTCCGATTGCCGCCCATGACCAACATCGCGTAGTACAGGAATGTGCCAATGGCCGTGACCAGCGCCGCCACGTAGGTCAAGGCCGCTGCGTTGAGGACCTTGCTGACCCCCTGGGCCTCGGCTTCACTGCTGACGATTCCCGAGGAAACCAGCACGGCCTTGGCCCGGTTGGAGGCGTCGAATTCCGTGGGCAGGGTGACGAGTTGGAACGCCACGGTCACACCAAACAACAACAGCCCCACCCATTGCAGGGCCAGGATGTGCAGGAAGAAACCCGCGAAGAAGATGATCGCCCACGATTGGGATCCAAACACCACGGCCGGAACCAGGGAGGATCGGATCCCCACCCACGCGTAGGACTGCTTATCCTGGATGGCATGACCCGCCTCGTGGGCCGCCACCGCGATCGAAGAAACCGAGCGTCCGTCGTAGACCTCGGGGGACAGCTTCAGAACTTTCCTGGTGGGGTCATAATGGTCGCTCAGATAGCCCCGGCCGCGCTCGATGGTCACCTCGGCGCCCCCGGCACGGGCCACGGCCGCGGCGGCCTGGGCCCCGGTCATTCCACTGGCCACCCCCACGCTCTGATAGCGCTTGAATGTGGATTTCACGTTCCAAGAGGCCCAAATGCCAAGCAAAAGGCCCGGTCCAGCGAGAAGGAAGAAGTACATCATGATTGAGACACCCACGCGGGGATCGGTCAAAAAAGGGCCCCACGGATCTGGGCCCGAGCGATTGGACCCCTTCTTAGGCTATAATCGGGCCCGCAAACAAGCCCCCGGCGGCCGGCCTTTCCGTAATTCTCAAACGATTCACCTATGAGCTCCGAACTGATCAAAATCGGTGATTTCGCCCGCCTGTCTGGCACCAATCTTCGAACCCTGCGCTATTACGAAGAACTGAACTTGCTCGAGCCCGCATCGCGCTCGAATGGCGGATTTCGGTACTACCGCCCCACCGACACCCACCGGGTCCACCTGATTCAAAACCTGCAAAATCTTGGATTGCAGCTCGATCAAATCCGGGACCTGATCGCCCCCCCCGGCTTGGACAAGGACGCCGACCCGGCGCCCTGGCGCAACCGCATCGACCGCGCCCTAGCCCAACAGGAAGAGCTGATTTCTGACCGCATGCGCTTCTTAGAAGTGCAACGCCGGGAGATCCAAGAAGCCCGCACAAAGCTTGCCCAATGTCAGATGTGTGACAAAAAGCCCGTCACCGAAAACAACTTCTGCGAGCCCTGCACGCTCACAGGCGATAGCCTCCCGACCCTGCTCGCAGCCCTGTTCCACTAGGAACTGGACCCGGCCCCGCGCGTCCATGACGGCACCGATCTACCTGGACCATAACGCGACCGCGCCCCTGGCCCCGGGCGTCCTGCAGGCCATGCTGCCATTCCTAGAACAGGAACCATTCAATCCTTCCAGCGATTATGG
>JARGOW010000059.1 GCA_029212955.1 Planctomycetota bacterium
GGAACATTGCTCATCGAACCCGGATCCCCCCTCGAGGAACGGGTCGATTTTGATGGGTTGAACCCCGTCAACAACACGTTTAGCGGGCTCGTCCGCGGAGTGCAATGCACCTCGCCCACGAGCCACTCCGATGGCGTCCGCGCCTATTGGGCCGGCGGTGCCGCCGCCTTGGAAAATCAAGTGGGCCCGCCCGCCAGCCAGTGGGACGGGCAAGCTCTCACCGCCGAGGGACCGCTGTTCTTCCGCGGCGACGGCACCGGTTTCTCCTTCCGCGTCCCCACGGACCCTGCAGGTGGAACGGATTACTTCGACGCCACTGGCATTCGTTGGGGCTCGAAGGTCAATGGCAATCAAAGCGCCAATGGCTGGTCTGCCCTTACCTATGTGGCCACCCGGCAGATTACAGAAGCCGACGTTGGGACGGACATCAACGGGGATGGGGACGAAATCGACACCTTTTCCTTGGGTCAAATCCGATTGCAACGATGGGATGCCTTCGCCAATGGAGTGCCCATGGATGACGTGGCCCTGTGCCCGCCGATCGTGGCCCAGGAGCTATGCAACTACGGTGGTGACATGGACGGGGATGGCTTTGCCGACCCCCTTTTCCTGTGGAACCCCGCCGATGGCAGTCTTCGAATCCGTCTGACCATCGTTTCTGGATTGCAAAACACCCGGGCGGTGGTCAACCGCCTCGCCAACACTATGTATCTGCGCAACGGAGCGCTCTAACCCACGAACCATCATGAAAGCTCAACGCAAGAAGAAGCTCAACAAGCCCAAGCTGCAGCTGCGGATGATCGGGATTTTCCTGGCCATTTCCAGCTTTGCGGCTTTTGGACAAGCTTTGTTGCTGGCCCAATCGCTCATGGATTTGGGACTCAGTTTGGATGATCCCGAAGTGGCTCGCGCCGTTCAAGAAGCACTCCCGGGCATGCTAGCCAGCAACATCCTGTGGACTGTGGTCTTCTTGCTGCCATTCAGTCTTTTGGTTGGCATCCATGTGACCCACCGGGTTGCAGGCCCGGCCTATCGCATCGAAAAGCACCTGGAAGAGGTGGCCAACGGACAAGACCCCAAAAAGCCCTGTTTCCTGCGCCAGAACGATGAATTGCAGGAATTGTCCAATGCGATGAACGGCGCGTTCGTGCGACTTTCCTCCACGTCGGAAACCCAAGAACCACAGACCGCCGGAGCCTAAATCATGTCCGATACGACGCACAGAAAGAAGCAGCTGCGCACGCGCAAGCTGATCGACAAGTCTCTGCAACTCCGGTTGGTGGGCGCTTTTGTCGCAGTGGGTTGTGTGGCTACCCTGTTCCAAGTGGTACTGCTCAACAATTCCATGCTCGACCTATCTGCGGATTTGGCCAAAAATGGGGACATCCTGCTGGCGACCACGCCCGGAATCCTAATGCGCTGCGTGGCGATCACGATGGGCTTGTTGGTTCCAGCTCTCACACTGGTTGGCATCCTCATCACCCACCGCATCGCGGGACCCGCCTATCGCATGCGCTGCTACTTCCAGGAGATCCAGGAAAGCGGTGAGGTGAACTACAAGTGCCGCATTCGAAAGCACGATGAGCTCCAGAGCATGTGCGTTCTGGTCAACAAGGCCGTCGAGCGAATTCAGGCCGACTATCCGGCCGAAGGCATCGACGAAGCTTCTCCGGACGCCAAAATCAGCGGTCAGCAACTCGACAGCGCGCCTTCGATCCAATCCTCGAAGCCGAGCGCGCCTACCCAGGCCGAAGACAACCAGTCCTTCTAGGCCCTGACACCTGGAACGTGACCCTCCCAAGGATCCGCTGGCGAATGATCGCTAGCGGATCTTTCCTTCTAGATAGGGAACCTCAAAGCACTTCTCGTGCATGATCGGTCCGTGACCAAAGTAGCCAGCCTCACCGAACAGCTCGCCGTGGTCGGCGGTCACGATGATGTGGGTATTCTTCGGAACCATGTCGTACAGCTCCTCAAAAACGCCGTCCAAGTAGCGCACCGTGTTGATCTGCCGGTCCCGGAGTTGGTCGAGCTTATCCTGGTCGAAGAACTGGAAATCCTCCTTGAAGCGATCCTCCTTTCCCTCGCTGGCCTCCAGTTGATCCTTCATCTTGCGGAACACACCGTTCACTCCGCTGATGCGCGGCCACATGGACGAATCCTCGTCGGGTAGCGCGTAGGGATAGTGGGTCTCCCCCACATTCAACATGTAGAAACTCGGCCTATCGCTGTCGAACTTCAAGGTCGGCAACATGGCTCGCATGTCGTTGTGCGAGTCCATCAACTGGAAGGAATCAAAGCCCCGGTTGATCGCCGTCTTGGGGTTCAACACGGGCAAGGACACGCGCGCGTGGGTTTGGTAGCCCATCTTGCCTTGCAAGAATTCAGGGAACCAAAGCCCGGGCACCATGGCACCAAAATCGATGCCCTTCGCAGCCAAACGATCGTTGTAGTTGAAGAAATCTTCCTTGTAATACTCCGACGCGTACACGTGTTGGGGCGAAGTGTGGGGCAACAACCCTGTCAACAGGTTGTAGTGGCTTGGCGCGGTCCACGAAGCGTACGTGTAGCGTTTTTCGACCTTGCCCAGTTTGGTGATGATCTTGGGTTCGGCCGCCATCAAGGAATCCCAACGCAGGGAGTCCAAGGTGATGACGATCATGTTGTTTTCACCCTGCGGGTCCGGGCGCGGTCCCATTCCCATGGGAAGGCGTCGCGGCAACGGCTTGCGCGGAGTCTCTTGCTTCTTCGATCGACCAAACCAACCCATAGTGTATTCCTTGGCGCTTCGCGCTATTCGGCGGCTACTTCCAAGCCCTTGTAGAAGTCTACCAGGATGTTTGAGGTGGACTCGCGCATCACACGCGTATCCGGGAGTTCGCCGGCGACCAGCTGCTCACGCACCTTGATGGGCGTGATGGCCACGGCCGTGTTGCCCTGGTTTTCGCTCACGAGTCCTACCCGGCCAATCTCCTCGAAATAGGCCGCAAAACCCACGTTTACCGTGCGAATGCCCAACTGCCCTTTCAGGTTTTCGAAGATCTGCTGGCCATCGAAATCGCCCCAGATCGCTGTGTCATCATCAAAGGGTACGGCCGCATGCTTGCGCCCAATGATGAAGTGGGTGAAACCCATGTTCTGACGGTAGATCGCGTGCATGACCGCTTCCGCGGGACCCGCATGGAACATGCGCATGTCCAGCCCAACCAGGGCCAAGTTGTCGTTCAGGTCCTGATCCTTGCTCTTCCAGAGGGCCACATCGGCGTCTCCCTTGCCGAGGATACGATCCTCGATCAAGCGCTCATAGGTTCGGTGGGCAGTTGGGTCACCAGGGGATTCAACACCACGCCGGTGGTCTTCCCCGTGGATCGCAAAATGGCTTCCGCCCCGTGGACCAACGCGTACTCGTGGGAGCGGTGGAGAGGATTGCGCGCTTGGAAGGCAACGGACTGCTCCCACCCTTTCTCCTCGATGAGCTTGCGGGTTTGGATAGGACCCATGATGCACTTGGCGAACGGCCTCTCGTCGACCATGGGGGTCAGTAGAATGTTCCCCCCCACCAGTTGCGTACGCTGGTCTCCGAGCCAGATGCGTGCGCCCTCGTGGTCCGTACGCTCGGTTCCATATACCGCCGCGAGCATGCGTTCCTTGTCCCAGTCGTAGCAAGAGCTGACGGTAAGGGTGCCAAATGCCTCGCCCTCTTCGTCGAGCAACAAGACCGTGGATCCGGGCTTGCAGACTTCCGCTTCCCCGTCGGTCACCGGTAGCACAATTGGAATGGTCCAGGCCCAAAGCGAACCATCGCGTTCGATCGCCTGATTCTCGAGAACGCTTTCGTAATCCGAGATCCCCATGGGTCCCGTGAGCGGGCTCAAGGTTCCGTCGGCGATGCGATACAGGGTCGTGCGGTCCACATTGTTGACTTCAATGGACTCCAATCCCGTCTGCGAAGCAGCGGATAGGTCGAAGCGATGAACAGGGTTGTCGAGACCGCCGTGAACGTGGCTTTGACGAGGTGCGGTGGAAGGTACCATGGTGCCGATAGGGTTGATGAACGGTGCGCTCGAACGAGCGGAACGAGGGGATTCCCCCGCGAAGGATAGCGCTACAGATAGCCGAGATTCTTGAGTTTCCGCCGGATTGCATCCAGCTCATCCTTTGAGAATTCGGAGCCGCCTTCCGGAGCATCCGGTACGCCGACCGGACTGTCCCCCATCAGGTCCCGGAGGACATAGACGACGAAATCTGTGGCGGAGTCAAATCCCGATTCTCCGACGACCTGCTGGATCTTGCGGTACAGCGGCCGGGGAATCTTGATGGTGACTTTGCTCTCGCGCATGGGCTAAAGGAGCCAGGAATGGCCATTCAGGCCCCCTGACACTCCGATCATACTCCGATTGGAGTGTCTCGCAGCCATGCAAAACAGGATAAGCTTAGGGACGGACCAACCATGAAAAAGCCCATTGTCACCCTCGTCGGCGCCCCCCTGGCGCTACTCGCAGTCCTGCTCATCCCCACCTCGTGTGGCTCGGCCAATCCGGAGGAAGCGGGTTACGATGCCATGCAAGCTGGCAACCATTCCAAAGCCATCGGCCTGCTCGGCGAAGCCTTGAAAGCCGCGGAACCCGGAAGCAAGAAAGCCCACGAACTGTCGGTGGCGCGCTGCCAATCCTTGGCCCACGAGGACCCCAAGGCTTGCCAGGAGGAATTCCTAGGCCTGACCGCTAAGGGTCTGCAACTGAACCGCAAGGACTTCGAAGACGTGGCCACCGCCCTCATGAGCGTGACCGCCTATGAACAGGCCGCCCACGTGGTCGACAAGGGGATCAAGACCTACCCCGACAGCACGCGCCTGCCCGAGTACCTGACCAAACTGAAGTCCTTGGCGGAATCCGGCGAAGCTCCCGGCCTGGGCGCCACCCTGACGGGCTTGGGTTACGGCGGCGAGTAGAACCCACCCCTCCCTCCATGCCGAATGCGCGCCATCGACCCAAGGTCGATGGCGCGCATTCGCAATTGTGGGCGCGCGCTGGCGCGGGGTCAGTCCCCTCCGATCAAGCCACCCAGGATGCCAAGGCCAATCCCTCGCTTGACCTCTCCGCGGCCGCCTCCGGCAGCGCTCGCCACCTTTCCCGCAAAGCGCGAGAAGGGCGTGGTTTGAATCCAAACCTTTCCCGGGCCGGTCATGTGTGCGTAGAACAATCCTTCGCCGCCAAACAGCATGGACTTGACGCCCTTGATCATTCGAATGTCATAGTCCACCGAGGGCTCAAAGGCCACCAGGCACCCCGTATCCACCCGAATGGACTCACCACGACCCAATTCCTGTTCGACGATCAAACCACCGGCATGTACGAATGCCATGCCGTTGCCCGATAGGCGCTGAAGGAAGAAGCCCTCCCCTCCCAGGAATCCCGCGCCAAAACGCTTGGTGAAGGCCAGGGTCACTTCAATGCCATCCGCCGAGCAAAGATAGGCGTCCCGTTGGCACATGATGTCCGTTTTGGCCAGGTCCAAGGGAATGATTTTGTCGGGGAAGTCCCCAGCAAAAGCAACCTTGCGCACATCATGTCCCCGATTGTCGAACGTCGTCAGGAAGAACTTCTCACCGGCTAACTTGCGCTTGAGGCCGCTCATGATGCCGCCCCCGGTGGACGTTTCCATCTCGATGCCATCCTCCATCCACATGAAAGCCCCGGGTTCCGCGCGCACCGCTTCCCGGGGATCCAACCGAATTACAACCGCCTGGGCATCGTCACCCAGGATTTCATAGTCAATTTGATCTGCCATGGGGCCAGCATACGACAAAGCGACTGGCTTCATTCGCGCCCAGATAAAATTTGCTGACGCGCCACTCTCAGAGGGTTCGACGGGGCGGCACCAGCGCATTGGCCGCCAGCAGTCCGCCCACGAGGGCCGAACCCACCATGGCCGTGCGGAAAGCCAACTCCGTCCCCTCCATGGCTCCGACTTCCATGAACCCGATCAAGCTGCTGTATCCAACGGTTCCAGGCACAAGGATCAACATGCCGGGCATTTGTGCCACCGACGCGGGCCGATCCATGAATCGTGCGTAGAGGTTGCCGACCAAACCCACCCCAAACGCGCCAACGAAAGGCCCCAGATCCGGCTCCAACCAGACCTCCCCCAACATCGAACCCATCAAGCCAGCCACGCCAGCCAGATACACCACCCACCACTCGCGCAAGCGGACTTGGAATAGGACGGCAAAGCTCAGGGGCGCAAGGGCCATGATGCTCCATTTCCAGTGGGCAGCCATGGCAACCGGCTCATGCTCCACCAACGAATGGGAATCCCCCAACTTCCAGGCCAACGCCACACCCAGGAAAATGGTCAGCATGGTCGCACCCGCTCCTGCCAAGCGCGCTACGCCAGAGGAGAGGTGGTGGGTCGCCAATTCCAGCATGGCCACCGTGAGCGAAAGTCCCGGGATCAAGATGATCAACGAGGCCATGGTCACCTTCGAATAGTGAATCGGGTACACGTGCCGGGACCAAAGCAAGGCCGCGATCGCTGCTCCGAAGGCCAAGATCGCTTCGGTGATTTCGATTTCCCGGGGTACTTTTCCCGCGATCCAGCCGCCCAGGAAAATGAGAAGTCCCAACACCAGGGCCGCTCCAAACTCACCCAGCCCTCCCCCCAGGAAAACCGCCGCGCTGCCCGCAGCCACGGAAAATGCCAAGGCGTGTGGAATCGTACCGAAGCGGCCCTTCGATGCCGCCAATAGCTCCAAGCGTTCGCGGGCCTGTCGCACGGTGATTTGCCCGTCTTCGAGGGCCTCCAACAACACGTCCAGCTCCACCAACTTTCCAAGATCCACGTTCCCGGGGGAAACCCTCAACAACATGGTGCGTTCGCCGAGCCCCTGGTCCATGGACAACATCAGGGATGTGGGCGTGGTGAACACCTGGGCCGAGATTCCCAGGAACTCGGCAATACGCCCCAGGAGTCGCTCCATGCGATGGGAAGGCGTTCCATAGGAATGCAAGACTTGGCCCACTCGGACCAGGAAGGCTTGGTTCTCCGGGAGATCCCGGTACTCATTCTTAGGAGTGCGCCGGGCGGCGCGGCGCTTCCTTCTGGTAGAGCTTTTGGACATGGAGCAACGGCCCTCCTAGGGCTCGCGTTCCACCTCGACCCCATCGATGTGGAAACAGCCGGAAGCATACCCGGCCTCATCCTCGATCACCTGCAACCAAAAGCGACCTTTCACGCGAATCGGCACGAATGCGAAGTACTCGCTGGTATTCCCATCTACCATTTTCACGTCCACCCACTGGTCAGGTGTCGGAGCACCACCGAAACAACAGCTCAAGAGGTCCGCCACCAGCATGAACTCCGTCACCTTGCCGTCCTTCTGAACGTTCGGAATCATGTACCCACGCAGGGCGACTTGAGTGTCATCAAGCTCCTGCACATGGTCGGGGAAAGCCAATTCCTCCTCCGTACTTTCGTCCGGATAGAGCAAGGCGTCCAGCAGATCCTCCACGCCATCCTCACCCAACTCCTCCAGGCTGAGGTCGGGGAACCCGAGCTTCCTAAAGCCCGACTTGGTGATCTCAATCACCTTTTCGATGGGCCCTGCCTGCTTTTCCGGCGCGCTGTCGATGGCAGCCCCCTCAAACTCAAGAATCTCGGGGCCGAGTTCCATGGCTTGATCTCCGCAGGAGGACAGGGCCACCAAGGCACAAGCGAGAACCGTGTTTAGCAACCTCACGCTGCACTCTCCGAAAGTACACGGGCCACGTCGGTGGAATAGGCCTTGATGGCGGGTATACAACCCGCCACGGCACCCACGGCAACCATCCCGATGGGAGTCCAAAGCAGGGCAGGATGCCAAGCGCCCAGGTCCATGACGACCCCGGTCTCCTGGCGAATCACGGCGGCGGCTGCCCCTAGAATTCCGTAGTACACCGCGAATCCCACCAGGGCGCCCAGGGTCGCGATCAAACTGGATTCCATGACGATAATGCCCAACAGGGTTCCCCGACGGGCCCCCAGCGAACGCAGGATCGCAAACTCCCTGCGCCGTTCATTCATGGTGTTGTAAAGGCTAGCCAGAAGCGACCCTGCAGCCACAATCATCACCAGATAGGCCACCATCGTTAGCACCTTATTGACCCAACCGAGTCGCTGGAAAAGGCGCTGCACTTCCGCGGCGATGGGCCAGGCCAAAGTGGCACTCTTGCCTTCCCGGTTGTACAGGTTTTGAAGGGCGAGCCCCGAACTCGTCTGCTTGAGACGCAGCATTACGGCGCTAACCTCTTTGTGCTCGTCCGGAATGGGCTCGTCGGGCACGGCTTCGTAGTCCTCACCCATCCCCCGCAGGTAATGGCCTTCCATGCGCCACATACCCTCCATGGGAACCCAAATCACCCGGTCCACGGGCGCATTGGTGGCCTTGAGCACCCCGACAACCACGTAGTCCTCGTCGTGATGGTGATCCCCGTGCCCATCCAATTGGTGGACGGGATGGAAGGTACTTCCACGCCGCAAACCGGCTTCCTGGGCCACAACGGACCCCACGATCGCTTGGCGCAGGTTGGGGTCGAAGATTTCACCATGCCCCACAAACTCGAAGGGGCTCTTGCCATCGACCAGATACTCTTCGAAGAGTTCCGGTTCCGTGCCCACGATGCGGAACCCGCGGTAGTTGTCACCGACCACATATGGGTAGGCCTTGTCCACCCGCGGGTCCTGGGCGATCTCGTGGTACATCAACCACGGAATGTTCCCGGGGGAGGTTTCCAGGTGATAAACCGTGTTCAGGACGAGCTGCGTCGAGCTCCCGCGCGCTCCCAAGACCGCGTCGAAGCCGAGGGCTCCACCTTGGAAAGCCTGTGTGCTCTGCCGTGCCACCGCAAAGACCGCCATGACCAGCCCGCAGGCCAGGGCAGCGGAAGCCACGGTAACCGTCGTGGAAAGGGCGTGCTGCCGAAGCGACCGCAGGGCGATGCGCAGCATGGTTCCGATGGGAACATTCATTTCAAAAGCCCCCCAGCACGGTTGAGCACATCAAAGTCCTGCACGTGCTCGAATTGTTCAAGGATACGCGGGTCGTGGCTCACCAAGAGCAAAGCGGCTCCGGTTTCCTGACACATCGAACGGATCAAACCCAAGGCTTCCTGTGCGCTCTCCGGGTCCAAATTCCCGGTGGGTTCATCCGCAAGCACCAATTTCGGTCGGTTGGCCAGAGCACGGGCCAAAGCCACCCGCTGTTGCTGCCCAACAGACAACTGATGGGGCCGGTGATTCATGCGATTCTCCAGACCCAAGCGCGTCAGGAGCAGTTTAGCGAACCCGCGATCCGGTCCGGCACCGAACGCCATACCCAGCATCACATTCTCCAAGGCCGAATATCCGCCGAGCAAATTGAATGTCTGATAGACATACCCGAGCGAGTTGGCACGAAGCACATCGCGTTGGCCCTCGGACAGGGCTGTCACGTTCGTGCCATCGAGCTGAACCTCACCGCCGTCGGATTGCAAAATCCCGGCGATGATGTGAAGCAGGGTGGTTTTCCCCGAGCCGCTACTACCCGCCAAAGCCATTTCCTGGCCCGCTTCGAGTTCAAATCGGCTCACGCGCAAGACTTCGACCACCCCGCCATCAGGGCTGGGGTACCGCTTGCTTATGTTCTTGATGGTTAGGATCGCCATGGTGCGGCCGGGGAGGATCCCGGAGCCCACAGCATATCCATTGGGACGTCAGGTGGAAATCGGCCTGGAGCTAATGTACAGGCATCTTAAGAAACCCAAACCAACCCGTTCAAAATGGGGCGGTTCCATGCCTGGAAACCACGGTTTGACCCCGGTGCCCCCCTGTAGGTCCCGGGGCCAGCGGGATAGGGCAAGTTCGCCTGGCCCGCTGACCCAAACCAGCCTGCCCCTAAAGCCGAATATCGGCCCTGACCATTCCGCCACGGACCACCTGGATCTGCTGCGGAGTGCTCAAGGGAATCCAAACCTCGGACTCGGGCGCCGGTTGGGCACCTTCACCGTCCTGCTGAGAACGGCCCATCAGTTCCAATGTATAAGTACCGGGTAGGAGCGCCGGGAATTCGGTCACACCCTGAAGTTCGGCACCCTGTTCGATCCCGACTTGGATGGGAGCTCGGTCCCCCAGGACCTCCCCTTCCAGGCTCAATGCCACGGCGACCAGGGCCAATTCCTGATCCCGATCCGTCGACTCCGGCAAGTCCCATCCCACCTGGGCAGAACCGTGGGCCGGCACGCGGAACTCCACGGAATGGGTCATGTGAGGCCGGACGATCTCGGTGTAAAGCACACCTCCCAAATCGAGGGTCAATTCCAATGTGCCTTGGTCGAGATCGACCAGGGTTTGACTGGCCGCGGCCACCGGCCCGGCATCGAATATTTGCCCATCCACCACACGGCGCGCTGTGATTCGCCCGCCAGGAACGGACACGTTGGCGCTGCTTACCACGTGAATGGCCAGGTCCACCGCGCGCTCCAATGTGACTTCGTAGGGTGTGGCTTCGGAGGAACCGGCGCCGGCGGTGAAACTCAAACCCGAAATCGTCTGCGCCACAAACCCGCGCTTGCGCACGGTCAAGTCGTACCGAATCCCAGCCAGGCGTTCGAATACGACCTGGCCATCGGTGCGGCTGAAGGAACGCACGGATTTGCCCTCCGTGTCAGTCAACTCCAACTCCACACCGGCCAAAACCTGACCCGACCGATCCCGGACCCAGCCATGGAACCCATGCAGGCGCCCGGGCACTTCAATGGTTTCGACCCTGCGTTCCCCAGCGGTGAATGCACCCATCCGGGCCGAATGAACCAGATGCCCCATCTGATCGAGCACCTCGACCAAAATAGGAGCCCCCAAGGCCAGGTTCGAAAGCTGCAAATGCCCAGCCGCGTTGAGCTGGAATTCGCTATAGGGCAAGTCTTGATCCGTGCCGACTTTGACGAACGAAGCGCCCTGGTAGGACTGATCCAGCCGGTTGGGGGTGAAGGCGCCGCCATCAGCGAAGAGCCTCTCCCCGCTTCGAACCCGCACGGAAACTCCGCCCAAGGTATGCCCGCGATCATTGGTTACGTGCCAATTGGCCGTGGCCGCAGGGGTCAGTTCAATTCGCACCGCTTCGGCGGACACCGCTCCCGGAAGGAACGGAGCCGGGCGGAAGCCGAACGCATGCAGCGTGCATGGTCCCGCATTGGCAGGCAGATGAATCACTCCAAGGCCTTCCGCATTTGTAGCGGAACCACCCGAAAATGAGTCGCTGCAAACCACTCTTGCTCCCTCGATCCCAGAGCCATCCGAACGTACCGCCCGGTAGGCAAACTCCATAGCCTCGACCAACTGGATCTCGCCCAGGTCGTACCCACCGGTCAATTGGTCACCGGCCAAAACCAGACTCCCCCGTGCAAAGCTATCGACGGATTTGAGCTCCAACTTCAAACCCGAGTATGCGTCGGAATCCAACTGCAATTCAAAGGATCCGTCCACTCCGGATACTGCAAACACCGGGATCCTACTG
>JARGOW010000060.1 GCA_029212955.1 Planctomycetota bacterium
AAGCCCGGGGGGGCGCGGGGCACCCGCGGTCGACGATCGCCACCACAACTGAAATTCACGACCAGCTGCGTGTGCTTTGGGCCCGTGCCGGTACCCCGCGGTGCCCGAAGCACGGGGAGGAGTTGAAGGGGGGAGATGCGAGCACCATCGCTCGCTCCTTGCTCAAGGATGTGGCCGCCATCTCATCCGCACCCAAGGGATGGTTGGTGGTCCCGCTGGTGCCCGGAGGGCCGGAAACTCCCGACTCGCGCAAGGAAATCGAATCGAGCAGGGAGGCCCTGGTGGCCGCGGGCTATGCCAGATTGTTGGTGGACCGCGAAGAGTGGAAGCTCGATGGTTCCCTGGACGAGATCCCGGTGGCCAGTAAGGTGGATCTTGTGGTGGATCGCTTGAGCTTCAAGGACTCCAGCAAATCCCGATTGGCCGAGGCCATCGAAGGCGCCTCCGAGTTTGCCGCCGGGCGATTCTCGGTGGTTCTGAAGGACGGCGAACGATTGGAGTACTCCACCCAGGGAGCATGCACCCAGTGTGGCTTTGAATGGGCGCAGGGGCTGGAACCTAGGCACTTCTCGTTCAACACTCTGGTCGGTGCCTGCGATCATTGCGCGGGCCTGGGAGAGGTGGTGCGTTGCGATGCCGAAATGCTGGTGGACCGACCGGAAGACCCCCTGCTCGGCGGTGCGGATAGCGCCATCAGCGGCAAGCTTGGCCGCTATCTGATCAAGGGCAAAGGCTACTATGAAATGCTGTTGCGCGCGGTGGCCAAGAGCCACCGGGTGCCCCTGGAAAAGAAGGCCTTCCAAGACCTTAAGGATGAGCACAAGGAGTTGATTCTGTACGGCACGGGCGCGCGTGAACAGTACAAGGTCAAGTTCGTCAAGACCGCGGCCCATAGCGAAGTCACCGAGGAGTTCCACAGTGAATGGCCCGGACTGTGTGGCCAGGTCGACGCCTGGCACAAAAAGTCCGAGGACCCGGGCTGGACCGAGGTCCTGGAGACCGTCATGTCCCGCAAGACCTGCTTGACCTGCGAAGGCGAGCGGTTGGCTCCCGGACCCAGGGCCGTGATTGTGGGCGACCAGCGACTCCCGGAATTCCTGGGCAAGACCGTGGAGGACGCCCTGGCTTGGGTGGAATCCCTCAAGGTAAAAAAGGCCATGCAAGAGGCCATCGCGCCCGTGCTGTCCGAGTTGCGCTCGCGGCTCGGATTGCTCGACCGTGTGGGGTTGGGCTATCTGACCTTGGACAGGACCGCGCGCACACTTTCGGGCGGCGAAGCCCGTCGGGTGAGGCTCTCCGCGAACCTGGGTTCCGAATTGGTGGGTGTGACCTACGTGCTGGACGAACCCACCGTTGGGTTGCACCCGCGCGATGTGGATCGTTTGACGGGCGCCCTCGAAGAATTGCGGGACCGGGGCAATACCGTGGTGGTGGTTGAGCACGATCCGGCCGTCATGCGACGGGCCGATTGGATCCTCGACCTGGGTCCCGGGGCCGGCGAAGAAGGCGGCCAATTGATGGCCATGGGCCCACCCGACGAGATCGAAGCCTGTCAGGAATCTTCCACCGGAGCCTATCTGCGCGGCGAGTTGGATTTAGGCGGGGAGGGCGGCGAAGAAGACCAGGGCTTGCGCCCCGTGCGCATGGCCCAATGGCCGCCCCTGCGCCTGAAGGGAGCGACCACCCACAACCTGAAGGGCGTGGACTTGGATGTGCCGTTCGGCAAGATCACAGGCCTTTGCGGGCCCTCGGGTTCGGGCAAATCCTCCCTGGTCCTCGACACCCTCGTGCCCGCACTCAAGGGACATGCCCACGAGGGCCGTTGGGATAGCGTCCGCGGTCTCATCGGTGGAGATCTACGAATTTCCGTGGTGGACGCTTCGCCGATTGGGCGCACGCCACGTAGCGTCCCGGCCACTTATACGGGTCTCATGGATCCCCTGCGCGCACTCTTCGTGCGGACTCCGGACGCGCGCTTGCAGGGTTTCACCATCGCGAACTTCTCCTTCAATTCGAGCAAGGGCCGGTGCCCTGCGTGTGAGGGAATTGGAGCCACCAAGGTGGAGATGCAATTCCTGGCCGACCTTTGGTTGGTTTGCGAGGAGTGCGACGGCAAGCGTTATCGGCCCGAAGTCTTGGACGTGCGCTACCGGGACAAGTCGATCGCTGACATCCTGTCCATGTCGATCTTGGAGGCGAGCCAATTCCTCGAGCACCAAAAGGACATCCGGCCCACGCTGGACGCCCTGGTGTCGGTGGGGCTCGGTTACATGCGCCTGGGGCAGAGTGCGACCACGCTTTCGGGCGGTGAGGCCCAGCGCGTGAAACTCGCCTCCGAGTTGGCCCACGCCGAGCGGTTGGGTCGCGGCCTCGTCGTGCTGGACGAACCCAGCACCGGCCTGGCTGGTGTGGACGTGGTGCACCTGGCCCGGGCCCTGCGCGGGTTGGCCAAGAAGGGCAACGCGGTCCTGGTTATCGAGCACCACACGGATTTGCTCGCCATGTCCGACAACCTGATTGAATTGGGACCCGAGGGCGGGGCTGCTGGGGGTCAAGTGGTGGCCAGTGGAACACCTGAAGAACTCATGACGGATCCCAATTCCATCACCGGACCCTGGCTAAAGAGCGGAAGGGCCAGTGGTGGTGGGCACATACCACGAACGGGCTCTACTGGGAAAAAGACTTCCAAAAAGAAGACCGGGAAAAAGGCGGCCACCAGGAAAGGTGCGACGAAGAAAACGGCCTCGAAGAAAGCGGCGAACAAGAAAGCTCCTTCCAAGAAGAAGGCCAAGGGCGGGGCGCAATGATCGGCAGATCTCCCGATGAGGGGCCGTTACCGGCCCCCCCTGGCCGGCCGGATCCTAAGCCGGACAATCCGCTGATTGTTCAGCCGGATCGAACCCTGCTTTTGCACACGACGCGAACCCTAGAAAACGGGGAAGGCGTCATCCAACGCGATTCCAACGGGCGTCCTCTCACCGAAGTCCATCCTCGATTTGAGGAGGCTCGAACCCGCCTGGCCAGCTTTGCGGAACTGATCAAAAGCCCTGACTACCTGCACACATACAAACTCACGCCCGTCTCGGTTTGGAATGCGGTAGCCCTGGGATGGGATTATGTTTCCATCGAAACGGTCCTGTTCGATTTGGCCTGCGTGCCGATCCCCGGAACGGTTTTGGCCAAGGTTCAGATTTGGGTGCAGCGTTTTGGCTTGCTCGAACTGCACCGGGAGGGAGCGCGCTTCGAGTTGGTTTGCAGCGATCGCCAGGTCCTGGAAGAGCTCCTCGAACAAGCGCGCGTGCGCGAGTTGTGCCGGGTGGACGGGGAAGGAAGGTTGTGGCTGGACGACGTGACGCGTGGACCGATCAAGCAGGTCTTGATCCGATTGGGTTTCCCGGTTCGGGACCTGGGCGGATACGTGGATGGGGATCCCCTCCCCGTGGCTTTTCGGGAAACCACAGTGGGCGGATTGGGCTTTGGTTTGCGTGATTACCAGCGCCAGGCGGCTGAGGCCTTCCACGCGGATGGGGGAGTCAGCGGCGGCAATGGGGTGATCGTGCTTCCCTGCGGCGCCGGCAAAACCGTGACGGCCATGGCCGCCATGGAGAAGGTCGGGGCCAAGACATTGATCCTAACCACCAATACCGTGGCCGTGCGTCAATGGCGCTCCGAGTTGTTGGACAAGACCCATTTGGCAGCCGAGGACGTGGGCGAATACACGGGTATGGGCAAGCAGGTCGCCCCGGTGACCATCAGCACCTATCAAATGTTGACCCACCGGAAGTCCAAAACTTCTGGGTTTGACAACCTGGAGATTTTTCGGCGAGAGAACTGGGGGCTTGTCATTTACGACGAAGTTCACCTCCTGCCCGCTCCGGTGTTCCGTATCACGGCGGAGCTCCAGGCCCGCCGTCGGCTGGGCTTGACGGCTACCTTGGTTCGGGAGGACGGCAAGGAAGATGAGGTCTTTTGCTTGATTGGACCCAAGCGATTCGAGCTGCCCTGGAAACAATTGGAAGCGGATGGCTTCATCGCAACAGCCCAGTGCGTGGAGCTGCGCGTTCCTCTAGATCCGAGTTTGGACACGGCCTATGCCCAAAGCACCGCACGCAACAAAATGCGGATCGCGGCGGAGAGCATTGGGAAGATCCCGGTGATTCAAGACCTGAGTGCACGCCATGGGGGACAGCGCATTCTTGTGATCGGGCAATACCTGGAACAGTTGGAGACACTACAAAGGCATCTGAGCGTGCCGTTGATCACCGGCAAGACACCCAACCTCAAACGGGAACAGCTGTATGCGGATTTTCGGTCGGGTGCCCAACCCGTGTTGGTCGTTTCCAAGGTGGGCAACTTCGCCATCGACCTGCCCGATGCGACCGTGGCCATTCAGATTTCAGGAAGCTTTGGATCGCGCCAGGAGGAAGCTCAACGATTGGGCCGGATTCTGCGACCCAAAGCCGACGGGGCGAGCGCCACCTTCTATTCGGTGGTGAGCGAAAATACGCGCGAACAGGAATTCGCAGAGAAGCGTCAATTGTTCCTGGCGGAGCAGGGTTATGCCTATCGCATTGTTCGCAGCGGGGATATGGACTTCGAGGGGAAGGATCCGGAGGATTCCAAATCATGAGCCGATCAAAATCGAATGGGAGTGGCTCCTTTAAGGCGCCCAAGTTGGCGGAGGAACTGGCCAAGAAATCCAAGAACGAGCTGTCTGAAATGCACGTTTTTTGGCTGCCCGGTGCGGAACAGGTACCCACGACGGTTCAAGCCCTTCGCAAAGAATTGGCGGAGGCCATGGTCCAGGGCGAGCGCATCCGGGATCGCTTGGCCGCCTTGGGTGCCCGTATGAGCGCGGTGTTTCACGTGGTGCTTCAGGGGGACGGTCATCAGATTCGGTGGGATGCCTTGGGCGCAAACCCTGCCCTGGATTCGCTATCCCAGTACGATTTGGAGGCTGCGCTGATGATGTTGGAGCGCCACGGTATGTTGGTTGCCGGTGGTCCCCGTTCCGCCCTGGATTCCAACGCGCGTTCGGTGGCTATTCCCAGCGACCTGGCCCAGTCCTTGGTCCGTCAATTGGCTGCGGTCAAGGATGGCGTTTATGGTCGCTTGACCCTGCGAGGCTATCTGGAGCGAATGTACAGCGATCCCGCGCGCAGCAAGCGCACCCCGCCCTCGCGCGTGCGCGAAATGTTCCGCATGTATGTGGGCGAGGCCGCCAGCGTTTCACGAATCGAACGCCTACCCGAAGGATTGCGGGATTTGGTGGAGAAGGCCATTCTGGAGTTTGGCGGCATCCTTCCGAAGCCATTGTTCGAACGCATGGAAACCGAACTTCCCGAGTGGGATGCTTCGGGTTGGGCCAAGGCCCTGGGCGAATCCCTCGTGGGAACGGTGAGCGAATTGGACCTGCGTCCCTATGGCGTGGCCCACAGCGGGCCGACCCTGATTGTCTTTAGCGAGGTAGCCCTGGCCTGGTTCCGTCGCGTGGCGGTCCCCGGAGACCCGGACCGGCCCTACCGAGAGGATTCCCAGGGGGTCAACACGCTTTCGAATCTTTCGCGCTTCCTGGCATTCGTGCAGTCCAATTCGGTTCGCATCACCAAGCGCGGTGAAATGTTCAAGAGCACTTGGAAGCGTATCGAGGAGAACTTCCTGCCCGATCCCCAACACGAAATCACGATGGGGGATAGCGTGCGGTTGATCTACCGTTTCGCACGCAATGAGAACCTGATCGACACCAGCGCGGAACGCACCCTGCGGATCGCGTCGGCCGGGCGTGCTTGGGGCGCAACCGGCATGGCGCCCAAGTTGGAGCGACTGCTGGAATTCATGGTTCACGAACCCCTGGATGAAGCGCTGGGAGAGCATGACCTTCCCCTGCGCCGGACGCTCATGCGAATGCTGCACCACCTGGAGCCCGGGGTTTGGTATGACTTGATGTACCTACCGTTCCTGGCTCGCAATCAGCATCTTTGCAACCTGGACGATTGGCAGGAAGGACAGGGCCATTCGCGCTCGATGCAGGGAGGTCGCAGCAAGGGAGGTGGCGATCTTCAGAGGTTGGCTTGGTCCCTGGTGGCATGGCTGCGTCAGCGTTTGTTCCCCGTGGGTTTGTTGGACTTGGGATACGATTCCAATGGGCACGCCGTGGCCATGCGCTTGACGCGTTTGGGCACCTTAGCCTTGGGCATGGAGGCCGCTCCGAGCCCGGGTATGGGGCGGGGATCGCTGGTCGTGACCCCGGACTTCGAGGTGGTGTTCTTTCCCGGGGAGGACGATGCACAAATGGTGTACGACCTGGACCGCTTTGCGGATCGCGCACCCACGGGAACCTTGAAGCAGTACCGCCTCAACGAGGCCGCGCTCAAGCGTGGATTGCTCGGCGGCATGGAGCTGCACCGCATGCGTGACTGTTTGGAAATGCACTCCCGAACCCCAATCCCAGAAAACGTGTACATCGCACTGTCGGATTGGGCCCTGAGGGCGGGCTTGTTTTTCCTCTCCGATAAGCTGGTCATCCGGTGCCAACACGCTGAGTATTTCGAACGCTTCGTTTCCGATGCAGGCGTGCGACCTTATTTGAAGGCCCAGGTGGATGAAACCTCGGCCCAAATGAAACGCGGCCCGAGTCCAAAGCGTTTGCGCACGGTACTCCGGGACCTGGACTATCTGGTGGAGATCGAATGAGTGAATCCCAGGCTACCCGCAGGCTTCCGCCCAAGTTGTTGGCCCTCAGCCCCGGGGACCTTCAGCCCGAAGGTTTCGCGGCTTGGTTGAAGGACCTGGGTCGCTGCGTCGACGCGGGCCTTCTGGGTGTTCTGATTCGTGAACCCCATTTGCCGGACGCATTGCGACTGTATTTGGCGCTCCAGGTGGCCAAGCGATTGAAACCCAACGGGGGATTTGTAGCCATGCACGATTCGGCTCATCTGGCCAGGGCCGCCGGGGTGGACGCGCTCCATTTGGGTTTTCGGTCCTTGCCGCTGGAAGAAGTTCGCGCCTGGTGCCACGATTCCCTGAGTCTGGGCCTGTCGACCCACCAGGGGGATCTGTACGGATCAACCCGTCCCGACTATGCGTTCTATGGTCCGGTGTTCGAAACCCCGTCGAAGGTGGGTTTGAAGGCGCCAGTGGGACTGGAGGATCTGGCAAAGCGCTGCTCCGACAGCCCGGTTCCTATCTGGGGGTTGGGCGGCATTCATCCGGAAACCGCTGCCGCTGTTTTGGATAGCGGAGTGGCAGGATTGGCCGTCCGCGGAGCCATTTGGCAAAGCAAGCGGCCCTGGCGCGAGGTGCAGGAATTTCACAAACACATGGGAGGCTCCCTTGACTGATCCCCGACGTTGGATTCCGAAAATACGCAGGCTGACTTACATGCTCGCGGCCTTGGGAGTGATCTACTTGGCCATGCGCTACAGCGTGTACTCGCTGGATGCTCCCAATGGGGTATTGCCCATGCGCTTTGAGTCCGGGCAAAATGTCTTGCTCGACACGAGACCACGCGCACCCGAGGTGGAAGACGCTTATCTCGTACGTACGGCGGAAGGCGGCCTGGCCCTTGGCGTTGTGAAAGCCGTCGAGGGGGACCGCCTCGCCTTTCTGATGGGCCGGAGTGGTTGGGAGGAAAGCGATTGGTTTTGGATTCCACGCGGGGATTTGCAAGCACGCATATTGTTCATTCTTCCCTTCTAGTGAGCCGCCCCAATGACCTGGTCTGAAGACTCCATCCATCGCTGGCTTTCCAAGCGACCCCGTTCGGCCAAGCTGGCGGGTTCCCAGGGGCACGATGCAGCCGTATTAAAAACCTCATCCGGCAGACCCGTGCTTTGCGTGGATGCTTGTGTGGAAGGTGTGCATTTCGAGGACCATGCTCCGGATGCTGCGGTGGGCAAGAAGGCGGCGGGGCGTGCGCTTTCGGATCTGGCTGCCACCGGGGCCCGGCCGGAAGCCCTGCTCCTGGCACTCCGAGCCCCCGGCGGTGCCTGTGAAAGGCGATTGCGGCGGTTGATCCGCGGGGTGGGCGCCATGGGCGAAGCCCATGGCGCGCCGCTCGTGGGGGGCGACACCACCTGTGCCCCGGGTCCTTTGTCCTTGACCGTAACCGCACTGGGCCGGTTCGATTCCAAGTCCAAACCCCCCGGTCGCGATCGGGCGAAACCGGGGCAGATGCTTGTGGTGACGGGTCCTCTTGGGGGGAGCTTACTAGGAAGGCACCTGAAGATTCGGCCCCGGATCCAGGAGGCTGGTTGGTTGATCTCCTTGGGAGCCACGGCCTTGATGGACATCTCCGATGGATTGCTGCTGGACCTGGGGCGCATGGCTCGAGCTTCGGGAGTGGCCATGGATTTGGAAAGTGTGCCCCAGCATCGGGATGCGAAGCGCCGGGCTAAAATGACGGGGCGATCTAGTTTGGAGCATGCTTTAACCGATGGGGAAGACTACGAGCTGTTGGCGTGCCTGCCTTCGAACCGGGTGCCAGAGTTGCTCGCCCAAGCGCCCGGGCGCTGCCCTGGACTTGCGATTCTCGGTCGGGTCCGCGCGGGCCATGGCGTACAATTGAGCTTCGAACTCCCGCCCGAATGGCAGGGCAATTCCGAATGGCTCCGGGAAAAAGGTTGGCTGCATGGAACCCGTTGAATTGGCACGCGTCACCCTGGAGGGCGAGGACAAGACCCGCGCCCTTGCAAGTGCCCTGGGCGCACGGCTTACGCCTGGATGCGTTCTGGCACTAGCTGGCGATCTAGGGGCGGGAAAAACCACTTTCGTGAGGGGCCTGGCGGAAGGTATGGGGATCGAAGATCCAGTGTCGAGTCCGACCTATACATTGATGCACAGCTACCAGGGCCGGGGTTTGGACCTGTTCCACTACGACGCTTGGATGGAGGGACGGCAAAAGGCGGTTTTGCGTGAGGGCGGGGACGGGGTCTTGGACACGGGTGGCGTGGTCGTGGTGGAGTGGGCGCCCAGGGTGGCCCAGTTTTTGCCCGATCGATCCTTGCAGATCGAGTTCCAGCACCTTTCCGAGGAGGGGCGACTCCTGGTATTCAAGGCGGTTTCGGACCCCTGGGCGGCGATTTTGGCGCCGATTTTGCCCCCCCAGGGGACGCCGGGTGGCACCACTTGATAATTGGGCCATGCAGGATCCAATAAACTCTGAACCGGGGCCAGAGGCGCCCGTTAGGGGAGCGTGCATGGAGGAACCAGAACTCGACCCCGGATCCAAAAGCGCGGCCACAGCCTCGCCCCAGCAGGATCCATTGGTGGCCTTGGCTGCGGGGGACCCCGTGCCCTTCGAGCGATTTGTGACCGGTCAGACCCCGCTGTTTCTTGCGTTCTTTCGCCGTCTGGGGGCCGGTCCCGCTGATGCGGAAGATCTAACCCAGGAAGTCATGCTACGCCTCTTCAAATCCGCCGACCGCTATCAGACCTCGGGTCGATTCGAGGCTTTTGCGTTTCGAGTGGCTCGGAACGCGTGGATCGACCGCCGGCGCAAGGCCTCCGTACGACCCCAGGCCGCCCGTGGTGGGTTGGTCGAAGGGGATCAGCTAGACCCACTCTCACAGCTGGAGAGTCGCGAACCTTCTCCAGAGAGCCAGGCCGAGGGCCAGGAAACCCAGCAGCGTTTGTTCGAGGCCCTCGCTCAATTGTCGGAGGGGCATCGGGAAGCCTTCCGCCTGGGTGTGCTCGAAAAAATCCCCTATTCCGATATCGCAAGCCGATTGGACGTGCCGGTGGGCACGGTCAAATCCCGTGTATTCCATGCGGTTCGACACCTGCGCCAATTGCTTGGATCCCAATCCGCCCCCCTGCCCGGGAGTGAAGTATGAATTCCGATTCCAACCCGAACCCTTTCGACGAAGAATTCCTGGAGCGTGCCGCCCTGGAATTGGCCCTGCAGACGAGCACGGTGGAGGACCTGTTGGCCGAGCAAAGCGTCGACGATCGCCAGGTGTTGGCCGAGCGGCTCAAGGAACTCGCATTCCAAGTGCGGGTCCAGGAAATGCAAATGTGGGTGGGGGAAACCCGCGAACAATTGGTGGACTGGAAGGGGTTGGAAGACGCTCAAGCGGCAGCCTTGAGCCCCAAAATACTCGAAGCCAGCACGCGCAAGCACGGCGCATTGGACGGGGCCGACCCGGTGCCCCAGGGAGTTTTGGGCGACGCGAAAATCCTCATGGGGTTCCTCCGTCGGCGCCTTTCGTCTTCGGTGGCCCTGCGCTTGGCAGCTGCCAGTTTGATCGCTCACCTGATCGCTCTACCGGCCCTAGCTGCTTACATCTATTGGGTGCAGCCCAAGGATTCGAATTACACACTGCGCATGGATCCGACCCGGCCCGCCCTGCCCGAAGAGATCGTGGAAGTGGCTCCTGAAGAGATCTTGGAAGAGGATGTCAACCTGTGGTCCGCCCTGGGTTTGCAAGCGGACAACGCGATTGCTGGCGCCAAATACGAGCTGAGTCATGGGGACTTCCAAGGACTGGCTACGGGGCTGGCCGAACCGTGGAGCGACTGGGTTCAAGTGCGTTTGCATCGGTTGCAGCGGGGGGCACAACGGATGGGTATTGGCGAAATCCCCGAGCAGGCCCCGTTGTCGCTTGGGCATGTGTTGGCCTTCGATATGGCCCTGGATGATTGGTTGCTGGGGCGGGGTTCCGCAGGCTTTCCGGCGGGGTGGATCCAAGGGCTCCTCGCCTTGGTCGAGGCCGGAGATGCGGGCCAGGGCGACCTCTCCCGTTTGGCTGGGGCGGCGCTCTACCGAGCCAAGGACTATGGGCTCCTGCCCGACTTGCCCTTGGAGCGGCCCGATGGCAGCGGGTGGCCTCGGACCGCAGAGGATCCCCTGGGGGAGGCTTGGTTGGAATGCATGGGGCGTTTGAAAGCTGGCCCAGAATCCGATTTCCCCTTTTGGAATGCCTGGTTTGAAGAGCAGCGCTAGTCCATGGCCCTAGGGCTTGAGAGACCCCCTATCCCGCGCTTCCGCGTAGGGTCTGTAAACTATGCCTTGCCAGGGGTTTCCGTTACGCACGGGACCCTTTGTGCCGTATGCTTCCAAGCATGCTGACCTCCGCTTGCCTGCTGTTTTTGTGCCCCCTGGTGCCAGGTGCCCTCCAGGATGGATCCCTCACCAAGAGTCCAGATCTCGACGCGCCGGAGGTTTGGAATTTGAGCCTTCAAGAGGCGCGCGCACTAGCACTGCGGGGCAACTTGGATTTGCGTGAAGCCGAGGAATCGGTGCAACAGGCGCACCAAGGGTACATGGGCAGCTTCGGGGCGTTCGAGTGGCGCTTCCAGGCCAACGCCACCTATCAGGATGCAACCCGGGAAGTGACCTCATCTTTCCTGTCCGGTGGTAACTTGATCGAAGCCCAGGACAGCACGTTGGACTTTTCATTCAATCGGCCCCTGACCACGGGCGCC
>JARGOW010000061.1 GCA_029212955.1 Planctomycetota bacterium
AAGGTAGATTCCGGGCCGATCTTCTCCATCGTTTGGATGTGTGTCGGGTTCATGTTCCCCCCTTGCGCAAACATCCCAGTGACATTCCGCTCTTGGCGGGGCACTTCTGCGAGACCATGTCGCGTCGCATGGGTTGTGGTCCGATTCGTTTCGATTCCGCGGGGCTCAAGGCTTTGGAGGCTTATCTTTGGCCGGGCAATGTGCGGGAACTCAAAAACGTAATTTCGAGGGCGATTCTGCGGGCCAAATCGGAACAACCTGATTCGGAAACCATTGCCCTGAAGCTCGAACATCTTGGGGAGGAATTCCGCACGTCGTCCGGCGCTGTGGGTTCCCATAGCTCTCCCGGTGTTTCAGGTGCCCCGGACGCGCGGTTGGCTCCTGAAGGTCAGCCCGCCGGAACTTTGCGTGAATCGGTGGATGCCTTCCAGACCCAATGCGTGGAGCACGCGCTCAAGACGAACGGGTGGGTCTGGTCCCATGCTGCTCAGTCCTTGGGCATGCACCGGGCCAACTTCCACCGTTTGGCCACGCGTTTGGGATTCAAGCGCCCGCCGGCTGGCCCGGGCTAGGGTCAGGGGCAGTCTTTGTCGACGACCCACCAGGGGTTGCCTTCTGGGTCGGCGAAGCCGCCGAACCAGAACTTGTTTTCTTTGTCGAAAGAGGGGCCGAATAGGGCTTTGGCGCCGGCGGCCTCCAGATGTTTGAAGTAGGCGGGGAGGTCGTCGACTTCGAATTGGAGGAGGACCGTGTTCTTGCTTCGGTCTTCGGGTTCCAGGCCCATTTCCTTGGCGGAGCCAATGCCAACGCGAATGCCACTCTCCGTTTGCATGTGCGCGAAGTGGTAGTCCTTCTCGAACAGGTCGGTGACCTTGAAACCTAGGGTTTCGCAGTACCACTTCACTAGGGCGTCGAAGTTTTCGGCCAGGATGACCGATTCGCGGGGGCGGATGGACTGCATGGGGAACCTACTTGGTGGGCTTGTAGGCCTTGATTGCGGCGGTCAGGATTTCCTGGGCCTTGGGGCGGTCGGCGAAGCCGGGAACCGTGATTTCACCGGGGCCTTTGTAGTTGCTAAACCAAGCTTGCAGGATCGTGGTGGTTCCCGAGAATTGGGTTTCCAAATCCTTCAGGTTGTAAACGGTTCCGAAGTGTGAATCGGGGCGCACGGCGATCAGCTTGTCGTCTTGCTCACCGTCGTCGATCATGATCATGACGCCGATCAGTCGAGCTGGGATCACCGCGCCGCGGGGAGCTGCATTGCCGAGGATGACCACATCGAGCGGGTCTCCGTCGCCGCCAAGTTCCTCGGGCAGAAGCGTGCGCGGAATCATCCCGTAGTTGGCGGGGTAGCCCAAGTAATTCACAACTCGGGGTTTGCCGTCTCGGATTTCCCAGCGCAATTCACCTTCGGGTTTGGTGACTTCCCACTTGCCCGTGGTGCCAGCGGGAATCTCAACGATGACGTTTACGTCACCGTTTTCGAGCTGCGCTGGGTAATCGTTCAAATAACTCTTGTCGTGCTCATGCAGCAGGACAATGGGCTGCTCTTCGGGCTCGTCGACGTGGCAGCCGGATGTGTCACAGGACGGGGTGCCCACGAGGAGCAGGAGGGCTGATATGAATTGGTGGGCTTTCATGGTTATGCGAATCGGTCGGCCAGGGCCAACATGGTATCGGCGATTTGGTCGGCTTGGGCGTCGGTGGTGCAGGCCGGAGGCAGGGCGTAAACCACGTTTCCAAGGGGGCGGAGCAAAACGCCCATGTCCAGACTCGCCTGGTGCAGGGCTGGACCCACTTGGCTGAGATAGCCAGCATCGTTGTCTTTGGAGCCTACAAGGTCCCAAGCAACCATACCACCGACCTGGCGCAGTTGACTCACACCGGGGTTGGATTCCAAGGGTGAGATCCGGGCGCGAATACGTTCTCCGATGGCTTGCAAGCGTTCGGGGACCTTGCGATCGATGTTGAGCTGCAAGGAGGCCAAGGCCACGGCACAACCCACCGGGTGGGCTGTGAAAGTGTGCCCATGGAAGAACGTGCGCATGCGGTCTTCGCTGAAGAATCCCTGGAATAGGGTTTCGCTCACCACGGTTGCGGAGAGGGGGAAGATGCCGCCGGTCAAGCCCTTGGCCAGGCACATGAGATCGGGACTGACACCGGCGCGGTCGCAGGCGAATAGGGAACCCGTGCGACCGAAGCCGGTCATGACCTCATCGGCGATGAAGGGCACGCGGTTTTGGTCGCATTGCTGACGCACGGCTTGCAGGAACTCGATGGAGTTGGTTTGCATGCCCGCTGCCCCTTGGATGAGAGGCTCGACGATGACACCAGCCGCCCGGCCGCCGAGTTGCTCGAAGGCCTGGGACAGGGCCTCCGCGGTGGGATCGATCCGAATGCAATCGAACAGAAAGGGTCTGTAGGCTTCAAAGAACGGGTCGGGATCGCCCACGGACATACTGCCGAAGGTGTCCCCGTGGTAAGCGCCGTTGAGCGCGATGAAAACCTGGCGTTCGGGCTGGCCGTTTTGAGCGAAGTTTTGAAGCGCAATCTTGAGCGCCACTTCGACCGCGGTAGAGCCATTGTCCGAATAGAACACGCGATCGAGGCCCTTGGGCGTAACCTCCACCAAGCGCTCGGCCAAGCGCACGGCTGGTTCGTGGGTGGCTCCCGCGAACAAGACATGGTCCAGGGTCTCGAACTGTTGGCGCATGGCCTCGATCAATATCGGATCACCGTGTCCATGCAGGATGGCCCACCAGGACGAGATGGCATCGATCACTTCACGGCCATCGGTCAGGGTTAGGGTGGCGTCTTTGGCCGACGCAACCTCCATGGGGTCCCGGCCCAGACCGTGCTGTGTGTAGGGGTGCCAGGTGCAGGCGCGGTCGCGCTCGATAAGGGTCTTTTTCGTCATGGCGTCAATCCAGCCAGGTCGAGTCGAGGGTTTGGGCCAGTTCCCGCAGGGCGTGGGCGTCGAGGGGATCCAGGTGGGGGATTTGAAGGATGGGGCAGGCCAATTTGCCCTGCAGCCCAGCGCGATTTTCCTCGTGGAAGGGGCCGACCAGGATGAGGACCTTGGGCTTTTGGCCGAAGGCGTGCATGGCGTGCAGGGTGAGTTGCGTGTGGTTGAGTGTCCCGAGGCCGGAGCGTGCCACCAGGATCAGATTCGGCCGCTGGCGCGCCACCCAATCACTGGTTTGAAAGTCCTCGTTCCAAGGGACGCAGAGTCCACCGGCGGTTTCGATCACCAGCGGCATGGAGGAGGCTTGCAGTTTCTCCGCAAGCTGTGCGTCGACCACGTTTTCATTGATCCGTCGGCCTTCGGCCCATGCCGATTGGTCGGGACTCGCGGGGAGATCGAACTCGTAGGCCGGCTCGTGGAAGGTGATCGGGGCGTCGGCCATCAGTTCGCGCACCGTTTCCGTGTCGGAGGGTTGCCCGCTTTGGATCGGCTTCCAATAGGCGGCGGGACCGCGATTGGCGAGGGCGTGCAACACGAAGGCGCTGGCCACGGTCTTTCCCGCATCGGTGTCGGTTCCGATCACAACCCAGGGTTTGGGGGCGTGGGTTTGTGGTTCGACAGGCGCGCTGGGGATGAGCGGAAGCAGGGTGCGCACAATGGTCTTCAGGTCCCGTTCGCTGTGGTCCGCGTGAACCACGATGCGCAGACGCGATGTGCCCTTGGGCACCGTGGGAGGCCGGACGGCGTGCACCGCAATTCCCTGGGATCGCAGGGTTTCTGCGGCTTCCAGCGCCACTTCCGGTGGCCCTTGGGGGACCGGTACGATTGCTCCATCCGGGACGGGCAGGCGCAATTCGCTGGCCAGGAAGGCCGCGCCGGTCAGGATTTTGCCGCGCTCTTTGTCCCGCCCCTTCACCCATTCGATGGCGGCGGAGAGGGCGGAAGCCACGGGCAGTGCGATGCCGGTGGTGAACACGAAGGAGCGCGCGTGATTGACCAGCGTGTCCCGCAGGGCTTCGCTACCGACCACGAAGGCGCCCGCCACGCCCAGGGCCTTGCTGCCGGTGACGATACGTGCGGCCAGCACTTCTTTCAGGTCAGGATTGGCTTCCAAGATGGCGCAGGCGCCGCTTCCTTCGGGCCCAAGCAGACCGACCGCGTGGGCCTCGTCCACGACCAGGGACGCGTCGTATTTCTTGCACAGTGAGGCGATGGCCGCCAGGGGCGCCAGGTCTCCGTCCATGCTGAATAGGCTTTCGGTCACCACGATGCGTCGGCGAGAGCCACGTGAACCGATCAGGCGTTGTTCGAGATCGTGCAGATCACGGTGACGGAATACTGAGATGCGAGCACCCGAAAGCCGCGCCCCATCGATGAGCGAAGCGTGGTTGAGCTCGTCCGAAAGGATCGTGTCGCGGGGTCGGGCCAGGCTGGTGACCACACCCAGGTTGGCCTGGAATCCCGAAGGACACAGCAGGGCTGCCGGTGCTTTGAGCCATGCGGCGGCAGCCGCCTCCGCGTTCCGAATCGGCTCCCCGTCCCCGCCCAGCAGGCGGGATGCGCCGCTGCCCACGCCGTGGGTCCGCGCAGATTCGGCGGCGGCGTCCACCACGGGGGCGGCCTTCGAAGCCCCCAAAATGTCGTTGGTGACGAAGTCGGACAGTTCCGGGGTGGGGACCGGGAAACGCCGCATGTGGGCCTTATCCAGGCGATTCAGGGCATCTTCCAGCTCGCGCTGTAGCCGGCTGGACACGTGCTACTCTCCGACGGGGGAAAGGCCCAGGCTGGCGAGCAGGGCGGCATCCGTGCCGGGCGCAGGGTTGGGCGTGGTCAGTAGTTTGTCGCCCACGAAGATCGAGTTGGCTCCGGCCAGGAAGCACAGGGCTTGGGCGGCTTCGGGCAATTCCTGGCGACCTGCGGAGAGGCGCAGGATGGTCTTGGGGACCAGGATCCGTGTGGCAGCGATGAAGGCGACCCATTCTTGCCAGGTGATCTCGGGGGTCTCGCCCATGGGCGTGCCCTCCACGGGGACCAGGCGGTTGACCGGGATGCTCTCGGGCTGGGGGGAGAGGCTGGCGAGCTCGAGCAGCAGTTCTGCACGGGCGGTGAGGCTTTCGCCCAGGCCCAAGATGCCACCGGCGCACACATTGATACCCGAATCACGCACGGTTTGCAGGGTTTCCAGGCGATCGTCGTAGCAGCGCGTGGTGACCACGTTTTCGTAGTGGCTGCGACCCGTATCCAGGTTGTGGTTGTAGTAATCCAGGCCGGCATCCTTGAGGCGACCGGCTTGTTCACCGTTCAGCATGCCCAGGGTCACGCAGGCTTCGAGGCCCATTTCTTTGACGCCCTCCACCATTTCGAGCACGGAATCGAATTCCTTGCCGTCGCGCACGCCGCGCCAGGCGGCGCCCATGCAGAAGCGGTCGGCTCCACCCTCTTTGGCTTTGCGTGCTTCCTCCAAGACAAGGGGCACCGAAAGCAGCTTCTCGCGTTCGATGGAGGTTTTGTTGTGGGCGCTTTGGGAGCAATACCCGCAATCCTCGGGGCAGGAGCCCGTTTTGATGGATACCAGTTGGGAGCACTGGATCTTGGTCGGGTCGTGGTGCTGCCGATGCACGGTGGCGGCCTCGAAGACCAGTTCCAGGAGCGGACGGCGGAGCAGGGCTTCGACCCCTTCGAGGGTCAGGCTGGAGGCAGGTGCGGTCGTGGCGTTCATGGCGGGATTCTAGCCAGAGAGTGGCCTTCCGGTTGGCTTTTTTCTTACTAGAATGGTGCCCATGGAAACCACCAAACCGACGTATTACTGGGACTACATCAAGGTCGACCGCCTCCTGGGGCTCCAGGGGGGATTGGAGGAGGATTGCTCCAAAATTTCGACCGATGAAATCCTGTTCGTCACCGTGCACCAGGTCTTCGAATTGTGGTTCAAAGTCATCCTAGAGAACCTGGTGGACGTTCGGGACCTGTTCAAGGCGGAGGTTCTGGGCAATGAGGACATGGTTGAGGTTGTGACCCGCCTGGAGCGTTGCAGCACGATCTTCCGGGCCGCCAACCAACACTGGGATGTGGTGGAGACCTTGCCCCCGCGGGAGTACTTGAAGTTCCGTGGCAAGCTCATGCCCGCCAGCGGGTTCCAGAGCGCCCAGGTGCGCCAATTAGAAATCCTGCTCGGCCTGGCCGAGGATGAGCGCATTGCGTTTGGAGCGGAGGGCAGTCACCTGGCAGCGCTGCGCGGGAAGGGGGGCGCGGAGACGGAGGCCTCGCGTCGGGTCGCCGCTTCCATGGCGGACCTGCCCACTCTCAAGGATGCCGTGTTGGCTTGGCTTGAGCGCACGCCGATCGGCGGAGCGGACCACCATGCCGGCAGCCACGAGGAATTCATCGACCAATACCTGGCCACCCACAACAGTGAGCTGGATGAGAGTCTGAAGATGGCCAAGACCGTGGCCAGCATGGCCGACGACGACATGCGCTTGAACGATTTGTACGACAAGGAACGCGCCAGTGTACGGGCTTTCTTGAAGCCCGAGGATGAGCGCACGGCGCGAATCCGCGCGGCCATCTTGTTCATCGAAACCTATGCCGAGGAACCCCTGTTGGCTTGGCCCCACCGCGTGCTCGAAGGGATCTTGGAGCTCGAACAGCTCTTCGTGATTTTCCGCCAGCGCCACGCGCGCATGGTCGAGCGCATCATCGGTCGTCGAACGGGCACCGGTGGAACCGCCGGTGTGGAATACTTGGATCAAACGGCCCTTCAGTACCGGATCTTCCCGGATCTATGGACCGTGCGCAGCCTGCTAATCAATCCCCTTGTGGCCCCGGGGCTCGCTGGCGCGGATTTCTTTGGCTTGCGGGCCGAGCACTAGTTTTCGGGCGGGTTCGATCCGGCAATAGCCTTGCCAGACCCCGATTTGGGAGGGTTTGCCACTAAATTGAGGCAGGTATATGCATTGGTTGAAAGGAGCCACAGAGCGCTCACGGCTCCTTAATGATTCCTTAACATGAACGGGTAGGTTTCAGTGCGAGTCCTCCAAGGGGAGTCCTATCAACCATGAGCCAAAACACGATCCTGATCATCGAAGACGACGCTGACATCGTCGAATTGATGCAATACAACCTGGCCAAGGATGGCTTTAAGGTTCGTATCGCCCGCGACGGGGATGCGGGTCTCCACGAAGCCCGCCGCTACAAGCCCGACCTGGTCCTGCTGGACCTGATGATGCCCGGTTTGGATGGGCTTGAAGTCTGTCGCCGCATGCGTCGTGACGCTGAGCTGGCCGGCACGCCCATCATCATGGTCACCGCCAAGAGCGAGGAAAGCGATGTGGTGACCGGCCTGGAGTTGGGTGCCGATGACTACCTGGCCAAGCCCTTCAGCCCCCGCGAGCTGCTCGCCAGGGTCCGCGCGGTGCTACGCCGCGGAAAAAGCGGTACCGACCACAAAAAATCCCGCATGGAGTTCGAGGGCGTTGTGCTCGACCGAACCCGCCACGAGGTCACCGTGAACTCGGAACTTGTGGAGTTCACCCGGGCCGAGTTTCGCCTCTTATGGGCCCTGGGAGAGAGTCCTGGGCGGGTTTTCGCCCGTGAGGAGCTCGTGGAGTACATCACTGGAGGCGAGGCCTTCATTTCGGACCGCAACGTGGATGTGCACGTGAGCGCCGTGCGCAAGAAGCTGGATCCCCATTCCAGTCTTGTGAAGACGGTGCGCGGGGTCGGGTATAAGATCAGGGACTGAACTCCCCCGTTTTCCGGCTCACACCACCCCACAATCGATGTTCCGCTCCCGCTTTTTTTGGAAGCTCTTCGGGTCCTATGCGATCCTGGTGCTTCTCACGACCCTCGTTGTGGCTTACTTCGTCGGGCGCCATATGGGCAATGCCCAGTGGGAAGCCCGGGTGGCTTCCCTGGAGGAGCAATGCGTGGTCATGGCTCCCTACGCCCGGGGCGACTTTGAGAGTGTGCCCGATGTGGGTGGGGCTCCCTGGGAGTCCGAAATCCGCACCATCGCCGAGGTCAACCGCCTGCGCGTGACCTTCGTCCGGCGGGACGGTGTGGTGATCCTCGACACCGAGGAGAATGCCGGTGAGATGGAAGACCACCGGGGGCGCCCCGAGATTCAAGAGGCCCTGGCCACCGGATTGGGTACTTCCACCCGTTTTGGCCGAACCCTGGACCTGGACGCTTTGTACGTGGCCCACGTGGAAAGGCCGAAGGACAAAACCAACGGTGTTGTGCGTTTGTCCGTGCCTGTCGCGGACATCTATGCCAGCAACGGTCAGATTTTGGCAAGGACCTTGCCCGGGGCTTCCCTGGCAGCGCTCTTGGCATTGATCCTCGGATATGTGGGGGCGCGCCGAATGACCGCCCCTATCGCAGAATTGAAGGAAGCAGCCAACGCCTTCGGCGAAGGTCGCTACGAACAAAGGATTGGTCATTTGTCCAACGACGAACTTGGAGAGTTAGGAGTTGCCATGAATCAGCTGGGCGCAGAGGTTCGCAGTCGGGTGGACCGATTGACCGCGGAAAGGGCTCGTCTCAGCGCCATGCTCGCCGGCATGGCTGAGGGTGTTTTGGCTGTGGGCGAGGACGACCGCATTCTCTTCTCCAACGTGGCGGCGGGTGAATTGCTCAACCTGGACGTGACGGAAGCCGAGGGCAATAAGCTTTGGGATATCCTGACCCTGCCCGGGTTGCTGGAGCTCATCGCCGAAGCCCGGGAGTCGGACAAGGTCGTTCGTGAGGAGCTCGTTTTCGCCCAGAGCGGCACGGAACGCCGTTTTGCAGCCAAGGCGCACTTCTTCCGCACCGACGTTTCCACCGGCGTGGTGGTTGTCTTCGAAGACATCACCGAGCTGCGCCAACTGTCCCGGGTACGCCAGGATTTCGTGGCCAACGTGAGCCACGAGCTCAAGACGCCCCTGACTTCGATCCAAGGATACGTCGAGACCCTGCTCGAGGGTGCCGTGCACGACGAGGACCACAACATGCGGTTCCTCCAGAAGATCGACCAGAACGTGCATCGTCTTCGGGACTTGGTTTCCGACCTGCTCAGCCTGGCCCGCATCGAGAATCAAGAAAGCCGCCCGGCCCGCGACTTTGTGGACCTGGGGAGCATCATCGAAGCGGCGAGCCAACGCTTTGAGCAGCAGCTGTCCAAGGCGGGACTGCAGGTGGAGATGGATCTCCCCGCCGAAGCCTCTTCGGTTTGGGGCGATGAGGAAGGCCTGGTCCAGGTGGTCGACAACTTGCTCTCCAATGCGGCCAAGTACACCCCCGAAGGCGGCGAAATCAAAATCCAGCTGTCCCGCGAGGACCAGCTCGTGCACTTAAAGGTGACCGACACCGGCGTGGGCATCCCCCTCGTCGACCAGGACCGCATTTTCGAGCGCTTCTACCGTGTCGACAAAGCTCGCTCCCGCGAAGTCGGCGGCACCGGACTCGGCCTTTCCATCGTGAAGCACCTGGTCCACACCATGCAGGGCCGGGTGGGAGTGGAAAGCCAAGAAGGCAAGGGCACCACCTTCCATGTGCACCTGGAGTGGGCCGCTGGCGCCGCTCCGGACGCCTAGGGGGCCTGCAGGGCTGGGGTGCCCCTATCTGGGGCATAAAAAAGGTGAGGCTCGGAATGGGTAGAAACCTCATCTTAACGCTGCCTTGATATTCCGCTCATGTTTCGTTTGCGGGGGTGGGGTTTGATTGGGTTCATCGGGACACCGGAGCTGGGCAAAGGAATGCCTCGGCCCGACCGGGTCCCCAACCCAAGAACCTCAACGGTCATGAAACTCACCAAATCTCTTCTGGGCCTTGCCCTTTTCGGATCCACCATCCTCGCCGGCACCGCCCAGGCCCAGGTCAAGGTGGACAAGAAGCTGCCCTCCTACACATCCACCACCGGCGTCTCCGGTAGCATCTCGAGCATCGGCTCGGACACCATGAACAACCTGATGGCTCTCTGGGCCGAAGGTTTCAACAAGCACTACAAGAGCGTGCAGGTCGAAGTGACCGGCAAGGGTTCCTCCACCGCTCCCCCCGCTCTGATCAAGGGCAACTCGACCTTCGGTCCCATGAGCCGCGCCATGAAGAGCGAGGAAATCGACGGCTTCAAGAAGGCCTTCGGTTACGAGCCCACCGCCATGCCCACCAGCATCGACATGTTGGCCGTCTACGTGCACAAGGACAACCCCATCAAGGGAATGACCCTTCAGCAGGTCGACGCCATCTTCTCCAAGACCCGCAAGGGCGGCGCTTCCCAGGATATCACCACTTGGGGCCAGCTCGGTTTGACCGGCGAGTGGGCCGACAAGCCCATCAGCATCTATGGCCGCAACTCCTCTTCTGGTACCTACGGTTACTTCAAGAAGAAGGCACTGTTCAAGGGCGACTACAAGGACTCCGTGAAGGAGCAACCCGGTAGCGCTTCCGTGGTCCAGGGCGTGGCCCGCGACAAGTACGCCATCGGCTACAGCGGTATCGGTTACAAGACCGCAGACGTGCAAGCTGTCGCTTTGGCCGTGGACGCCGAAGCCGAAGCTGTTGGCGCTATCGCCGAGAACGCCTACAACGGCAAGTACCCCCTCGCTCGATTCTTGTACCTGTACGTGAACAAGGATCCCAAGAAAGATCTTGAGCCCCTGCGCGCCGAGTTCCTGAAGTTCATCTTCAGCAAGGAAGGCCAGGAACGCGTACTCGCCGACGGTTACTTCCCCATCACCGCAAAGATCGCCGAGCGCGCTCTGAAAACGGTCGGCTTGGAACTCCCCAAGGTCGTGGAAGCGACCACGGCGAAGAAGTAAGTCGGTCTTTCGCGGCTTGAACGCCGTTGAAGCCTATCCGGGGGAAGGTCCGCATTTGCGGGCCTTCTCCCTGAACGCATCTAAACCACTGCCTGATTCATGGACCCGAATAAGAGCCAACACAAATTCCAGCGCGAGACCCGCAAGTCGGTGAAGGTCGCTGAGGTGCTCGCTGAAACCGCAATCCGCGTCGGAGGTCTTGGGACCATTGGCGCGGTGGCCCTGATGATGGGTTTCCTGTTCTGGGTGGCATTTCCGCTCTTTCGGTCGCCAGAGATTGAAAGCGACAGCCAGGTCCAGGGCTTTGAAACGGGTGTTGAGGCCCTTCATATGTCCGTGGATGAGGGCGGCTTTCTGGCTTGGTTCTTGGAGCCGGGCGCCCACCTTCGCTGCGTTGAGTTGAGCAGTGGCGAGAGCTATCACGAGGTGGACCTCTTCCCCGGTTTGGAGGCCACTTCCTTTGTGGCTCCCCTGGTAGGTGAGGAGTTCCTCTTCGGATTCGCGGACGGCTCCTTGGCCTCCGCCATACTGCACTTCCGCACGGAAGCGATCGTGGAGAGCGAGTTTCCCGAGGGGGAAGCCAAGGTCGAACCCGGGGAAACCCGCCGCATTGGGGCGGACTTCTTCGAACGGACCAAGGACGG
>JARGOW010000062.1 GCA_029212955.1 Planctomycetota bacterium
CCTCAAAACTGCCCCTTTGGAATGTCTTCCATGGGAGGGCCCCTTCCTGTCAAGGTACACCTTCTGGTTTTTTGCGATTCTGTTGAGTTGTCGTGAGGTGATCGAGTGACGATTTCCGCCTTGCTTCCATGCGCACTCGTTGGTGGCTACTCCCGTGACCCGGTGCATGATGAGGTCCGTCCAGTCAGGCGCTGCTATTTATTCGACGGCCTCCGCGCCCCGAAGGGTACTCAGCCAAGGCCAGGAAATGATTACTGGCTCGCAGTTACCCGGACTGGGCGGTTTTCGTCTTTCGATTTGCACTCACGGTTTACTTGTTTGTTCGGTTTGTGGACTACGCCTCAAGCACCGGCGACCTCAATAGAAGCGCAGCCAGTTTGGTTCTTCAACGGCCTGTACACTTGCCCTGCCATCCCCGGGAGATTGCGGCAGAGGACGTGCAGTAGCACCGCCAACTTCCTCGCCATTGCGATCACCGCCTTTTTCTTGGCCGCCTTCGCTCCTCGTGCCGCCAGGTTCAAACCCCAAGTGCGCAGGTCCGATACCTTTCCCTTCAAACTGAGCATCTGTTGCGCACACTGCACCAGGAGTCGTCGCATGTCACCATCACCAGCTTTTGTGATGTGCATCTCTGGATCGCGCATACCTGATTGCTTGCGCTGGCTCACCAGCCCAAAGCAAGCCGCTGCGTTTCGGCTCTTCTTGACACGAAGCGGATCCTCCACGGTCAGTACAAACCGCAGTTCCGTGTGCAGTCCCACGCGATCAACCTGGCGAACTACGTGTGTCACCGGATACACCTCGTTTGCGAGGCGCTCAAGCTCGACGTCAATGACTTTGATCTGCTTGTCGACTTGTTCCAGCAAATCCAAGATCGGATCTAGGGCTATCTTCAGTTCTTCGGGCACTTACTCCCGTGCCCAATTGTGAAAGTAGGCCGCTCAGCGCGTGCCCAGCTTCATACCAAACGACTTCATCTGCCCGCGCACATGGTTGATGAGAGTTGTTCGTGTGGCGACGAGCATGTCCCTGGACCGTGCCTTACCCAGGTCCACCCGCGTGCTGTGCTTGCGATGCTCGATGCCATGCAGCAAGCTAGGATCCAGCCGCGCGACTCTCGCCAGTTGCTCCGCGTCCACTTCGTCGCTCATTGAATGGTTTTCGTAGATCATTCGTAGCCGTCGCGGATTGGCGACCACCACTTCATGTCCAAGGCCTGTCAGCAATTCGTCCACCCACGCGGACTGTCCACCCGCCTCGATCGCAAAGCGGCACGGGTCGATACGCTTGAAGCGGCCTTCGAAGCCATTTGGCGTCGTCACCACCGTCCCTGTCTCTTCGCAGGCCTCTCCTGCGTCTAGGACGCAAACGTGGCTCCGCTAATCTCCGAGATCGATACCGATCACTGTTTCCGTGCGAGATTTGATGGATGTGCAAACTTGCTTCATGGGTCTGTGTCCGCTTCCAGGGCTCCGAGCCCGAGACTTTTGTAGGGGATCCCTCAAGATACCCCGACGCCGGAAACTGGCCTTCTCATCTCATCTATCCACCGAAACCGCTTTGGATGTGTCCGGAGTGCCTGCAGAATGTGCTTTGGGCCACTCCTGCCGTGGTGGGCATTCGCTTGAAGGCACAGGCGGCTTTCTGTTCTAGCCGCGTGCTGGAGCGAGAGGATTCCTTCTTCACAGATTGCGTTGAAGTGATTCAACAGCAATGAATCGACGGGGAAACTCAGCGCTAAGGCACTAGATCAAATTCCCTAACACCAAGAAACCGCCGATTCCGAGCAGCAAGAACCCGAGCACCAATCCCATCTCCCTGCCCCGGCCCGCCAGCCAATCTGCTGCGCCGGACGCCACCAGGAGAAGCGCCACCAAAACGTACCAGGCCGCGTCGATGGCCATGGCTAGTACGGCAACGCCAACGCCTTCCAGGGCTCCCGCGTCCTTGGGAATGAACGACCCCAATAACGCCAGGAAGAACACGGCCACTTTTGGGTTGAGGAATGCGATTGCAAACCCTTCCGCGAATCCAACCCGACCGGAGGGCGTATGCCCAGCGACCTCTGCGGCCCCAGCACTGCGAAGCGCCCCGATGCCCATCCAGATCAAGTACAGCCCGCCAACAACCTCGATTCCACTGCTGATGCTCGGGGCTGCTTTCAACATGGCGGCTACACCCACTACCGCCGATAGGGCGTAAATTCCAACCCCCAAGCCATGCCCAAGCGCCGTGAGCACCCCCTGGCCCCTGCCACCTGCGACCGTGTTTCGAATCACCACGGCCAGGCTTGGCCCCGGTGTCATCGCACCTGTTAGGCAGACAGCAGCGATCGTGATCCAGCTCGAAGTGTTCATATGGTGAAGATACCGAGCACGGCTCACCGCCTCCAGTTACAGCTAGATTCCCCATCGCTTTATCTACCCAGGGCCTTGCTCCAATGCAACTGATGGGCGTGAGCGGGCTGGATACCGCGGGAGGTACAGGAGGTACAGATTCGGGACAACCTCGATCGTTTATCCGTCGGGGCCCGCTGCGCTGCTTTCGCAATACGTTTGACCCAGGCGGATAGACGATCGAAATTGTCCCGACTCTGTACCTTCATGCAATATCTGCATGGGACCATTGCGTTCTGCAAACCATCACATACCTCCGGCCAGTGAATCCCCACTTGCCCCCCGAAGGCATTTGTGGTGCTCTTAGTCCATGAACATTCCCCGCCCTGACCGCAGCCCTATTTTCTTCCAAGCCTACATCGACCTGGTCGAAGGCGATGACGTCCTATCGCAGTTGGCAGGCCAACTTTCTGACACCATAGACTTGGTGAAAGACCTCTCCGAGGAAAGAGCCTCGTCCTCGTACGCGCCGGGAAAGTGGACCATCAAGGATGTGCTAGGTCATGTCGCCGACACGGAACGCGTGTTTAGCTACCGGCTTCTGTGGTTTGCCCGGGGCGGTGAGAACACCCTGGGTGGTTTCGATCAGGATGAGTTCGCCACCCATGGCCGACACACCGAACGCCCGCTGGGCGAGGTCATCGACGACATGCAAGCGGTGCGCAACTCCACCGTGTCCCTGATCAAGGGCTGCGGCGCCATCGACTGGCATCGGCCCGTTGAAGTCAGCGGAAACCCCATGACCCCTGCCACAATCCCCTGGCTCGTCACTGGCCACGAACGCCACCACCAGGGCATTCTGCGTGAGTTGTATGGACTCGGCAGCTGACGTGCCACGGCCGGGGAGAAGTTCTCTGGTCGCAAGGCACCACCCCCCAGACCTTGACTCCCAAAGGCTCCGGTTGGCCCTCAAACACCTACAATTAGGCACGCCGCCTTGCGCGGCATATCGCACCTGAACCCATACTTTTCAGCTAGACATACCCTCCATGCGTTGTTCACAGATCTTGGTCTTCCTGGCTGTTGTTTTCGCAGCCCCTCTCTTCGCCCAGGACGCTCCGAGCGTTCCTTGCCAACCCTGCCAGGGCAAGGCCCGAGTCACCGCCCCATGCATGGCTTGTGAAGGCACAAGAAAAGTGAATTGCAGCGATTGCTCGAAGCATAGCGTGCACAAGAGTCAGGTGCGGGGCTGGAGAATCGACCTGTACGCCGAAGGCAAGAACAGCGTCGAGGAGTTGGGTAAGCACCTTTCGGAATTGAGCTATCTCTCCACATCCTCAAAGCAACTGAGCTCCGTCATGGGCGGCAAGGACGGTTTCCTAACGTGCCCTTCCTGCGCCATCCTGCTCGGCACCCACAAGAACTGCAAGGCATGCAAGAAAAAGGGACGCGTGCGCTGTCCTGCGTGCAAGGGCAAGGGTCTTGGAAAGTGCGCGGGCTGCTCAGGGAAGGGCGACATCCAGAGACAATGCATCCCCTGCATGGGTACTAGCCAGGAGGAGGCTTTCCCCACATTGACCGAGGGGACCCCTCCCGAATGCGGTTGGTGCCAAGGGACACACTTGATTCCATGCACCACTTGCATCCTGAACCAGGAGAAACCCTTCACGTGCCACGACTGCCAAGGGCGCAAGAAGAAGATCTGCGGGAAGTGCAGCGGCAAGAAAAAGATGAGCTGTCGATCATGCCTGGGCCGGGGTATCTCACTCACACCGAGCCCCTACCCCGGAAAGGAGCGATGCAAAACCTGCAAGGGGAAGAAGACGGCGCCCTGCACCTCATGCAAAGGCGGCAAGAACACTTGTCAAACCTGCAACGGTAAGGGAAAGGCACCACGAAAGTGCCCCGACTGCTTGGGCAAGTCCAAGACCCTGTGCCTCGGATGTGCCGATGGTCGAACCTGGTATTGGGAGGCAGGCGCCCAGTACTGGAAGTCCCAATCGAATGAACAGCAGATGAACCTCTACCTGGACATGGCGACCGCCAACAAAACCGCATACATGGACAAGTTCTTGGAGGCATGTGAAATCGCAGCGACCCTTCTCGATGAATTGGCCACCTCTGAAAAAGCCCAACCAAAGAGCCCATACAGCCCTTTCAAAGACCTGTCACGCGCCCGGAGTAAATGGCTTGAAGACTACAAAGTAAACCAGCATCGGGAATTGCGGTCAGGATTGACCCGACTGCGGAAGTTGCGCAATCCGGACTGAGGAGGCTTCGTCCCTCCAATTTTACAGCCTGACTTTCAACCCCAAGATAACCGGCAACCATCGGCACCCGAGTCGGACGGGGCAGCTTTCGAATAGGGCAATAAAAAAAGCCTGGAGGCCAGAACGAACTGGCCTCCAGGCACTTTGCTCAAGAATCCCTGCTAGAAGATTACCGCCAAACCATTGGAGAAGTTTGAGGCACCACCATTCTCCCGATGCCACAACTGGAAGTTCCAGATGCTGCCGGCGTTGATCATGGGGTTACCGGTGATCGGAACCGAAGCGGGGACGTCATAACCGGTTCCGCCCGATGAAGTGGCCGTTCCCGGCAGGTTCTGGAACACACCAGCGGCGTCGAATATTCCGATCGAATCGAACACGGTTCCCGCAACGTTGTAGCGCCCCACGGAACCGGCCAGGCACAGATGGCCCTGGCTGATGGCAATGCCCGGCACGTTGCGTCCGGTGCTGACCAGCATGTAACCAAACTGGCTCGGCGGGCCATCGGCCAGCTCCAGGTGCAATCCACTGCCAACACCTGATCCCATGGTCCCAGTCAATACAGTGGGAACCCCGGTGGAGTTGTTGTCAGCGGGCGAGCAGAATGCGATGCCTGCAGGGGGCCCGCCTCCTAGCTCTAGCTTGAGCACGGACTCGCCGATGAAGCTGCCGCCACCGTTTCTCAGATCTGCGATGAGATAGATGTCGCCGGAACTGGTCCAGTCGGACATGCCCCGAATGGGTCCGATGAACGCACCATCATCAAACATGCCGTTGCCATCCACATCGATGGGATCACCGCCACGCATCACTATGGTGCTTCCGTTTTGCACAAGGGCCCAGGCGGTTCCAGCGTTCATTACATCGCCGGCTACCAACGTTCCCCCGCTGGCATTGCCACGTACGAATTGAAAGGCCTGGCCAAAGACGGCGTTGGTTGAACCCCACAGCTCAGCCGAGCCTGGGATGATGGGCTGGGTCTCCTCAACGATGACCGTTCCATTTTTGACGACCCAATCCCTATAGCTGTTGGCCTCGTTTCGGCCCCATGCGAACCAATCGCCCACGGGGGATAGATGCACTCCATCCACGCGATCGATGGGGAGGGTGTATCCGGAGCCGGGGATGATTGTGGCCTCCTCGAGCACGATGGAGCCATCGAACATCACGGCGTCCAGGCTGTTTGTGGAATTGCCGAGCACCACGCGACTCAAGCTGTGCTGACCATCGTCGCTCATTTCGAGCCCGTGCCTTCCAAAACCGATCGAAGCGATGGGCAGGCTTCCGGTTTGTCCAGGGGGAACCGTCGTGCCACTCTGTGCCAATAGATTGCTGTCGAAGTGTTGGGCTTCGTCGGTACTGGAAGTGGCGCCAGCCAACTGGGAGCGGAATCCAGAGCGCCCATCGGCCGTTAGTCGGGGATCCAAGAAGTATCCCCAGGTCACGCTGGGAATGCCGAGGGCGGGGGCCCCTTCGGTTTCGCGAACCGTCCAGGTATTGCCCAGGTCTCCGCTAAAGGCCAGCTCGGAGGTGTAAGAAGCTGAGTTAAGGGTTCCGCTAGCCACCAAGAGATGGCCCGCATCGTTCACGTCGATCCAACCCGAGTTCCAGGTTTGCCCAGCATTCCACGGCAAGAAAGTGAACCCCTGGAAGAGGAACATGGTCCCATTCACCAGGATCATGTCATTGGAGCTGTTTGAGTTTGTGTTCTCACAGGTCAGCACCCAATGGTTTCCAGAGGGCGACGTGCGCACCTCATAAAAACCATCAAACCGATTCCCCATGGTTCCGGGCACCAACGAAGTTGGCGACGAAGCGATCTCCGTAAAAACGACCGTGGGAGATTGCGCCGGGGCCGGTGCTGCGAATGCCGAAAGGGCGAAGAGGGCAGATAAAGCCATAGGACGAGGAAGTGAAGGGAAATGGCAGGAGTGGGCTTGGCAAACTTTAGCATGGAGTCCGGGCTCACCGACGAACGAAGGTCCTTGCGCGCCCTGGCCCCTACCCCAGCTCGAATTACATCCTCTTACTTTCCATTTTGATAGAGGACTGCCGCCTCGCGATCCGGTATCGCGCGCCCTAGGACTCCAAATAGGGCTCCCGCCAAACCGCATGACACAAGCTTGTGCGCAAAGCAAACCCGGGGGTCCGGCACCATATTCCAACGGTTTGAGTACGATCCTCTCACGCGGATAGCATTCACTCGCCCACCACCCCCTTGGGGAACCCACTCCAGTTCTCATGCATTACCCTCGAGTTATTCTCCCTGCACTTATTGTGGCCCTAGCCAGCATTTCCCGGGCTCAAAGCGTGGGGTCCTCCTTTTGCAGCCCTACCAACAACTCCACCGGCTCGGCAGCCATCTTGGATGCCTCCGTGGGAAATGGCCTTGGCAGCAACTTACATTTGGAAGTCACGCAAGGTGTACCGGGGGAGATCGGGTTTTTCCTTGTGGGAAGCGCAGCGTCACCTGGCGTTCTGGTGAGCGACGGCATGCTGTGTCTCGTCGGAAGCGGAACGTCCGCTCGCTTTGGCTACAACACGTCGGGGGGGTCCAACTCCATGGGACTTTTCGATTCCGCTGGAACCCTGCAGAACATCGCAGGAACATCGACAGTCGGTTCAGGGTTCGATGTACCTGACTCCATCCCTGGAAGCGTCCCGATCACCATAATAAGTGGTGACACTTGGCACTTTCAGCTCTGGTACAGGGATACGCCCTCGGCCCCGGGATCCTCGAACTTTACGAATGGCGTGAGTGTTACTTTTCCAACCGTGGTGACCCCAACTCCCATTCCGGGCATGGTGCTCATACCCCCAGGGACTTTTGACATGGGGTCGAATGCGGCTCCGGGCGCTCCCTATCTAGGTGACATTTCAACCCAACCCGTGCACAGCGTGACGATCTCCCGGAGCTTCTGGATGGGAGAAACGGAGGTCACCCAGGCCCAGTTCCAAGCTGTCATGGGTACAAACCCCTCTTCATTCCCAGGCCCGAACCGCCCCGTGGAGCGGGTTTCATGGAACGGTGCCCGTGCATTCTGCGCGGCCTTGACTGCGCAGGAACTTGCGGCTGGCAATTTGCTGCCGGGGATGGAGTACCGCTTGCCCACCGAAGCTGAATGGGAATATGCATGCCGTGCAGGCTCACAAACCGAGTTTCACTTTGGCACGGATCTGGTTTGCTCGGATGCACGCTTCAATTTCAGCTACCACAGCAATAGCGGTTGCGCATCCAATGCCTCAACGGTGGTTGGGAGCTACCCACCCAATGCCTTTGGTCTGCATGACATGCATGGGAACCTGTGGGAATGGTGCCTCGACACCTACGATCAATATCCTGGTGCTGCACAAACGGACCCGCTCGTATCGGGGAATTCTAGCTACCGGATCGTTCGTGGCGGAGATTCACTCAACTCCTCCGCCCATTGCCGATCCGCATTCCGGCTCTCCATCCCGACTTTCCCAGCCAGAACAGTTGGGTTCCGGGTCGTACTTGGGGCGATTCTAGTCCCGTAATCTGAAGACAGATTATCGGGCCTGAAGGGAGCTCGGAGTCGAGACGATCACCGGGCTGGGGCTGCCCCAGCCAATCTCCCACGCCTCCCTGACCGAAGAATCCGGGATTGCGGGCAGCTCGCCCAGTCAAGCCGTTTCCTGATGGGCCAGAATTCCCCGTGGAATTAGGGTCTGCTTTTCAGAAGGTCGGTCTAGAGTTTCGGACTTCCCTGGTAGAGATACGCGCTCCCGAGCGGACCAAGGCCCATCAGGACTCCTCCCACCAACTCTCCCCCCCCAATGGCATCCCAACGTCGAATCGGCCTGACCATGGCCGCGCTCACCGCTTCCCTGTGGGGCTTTTTGGCGATTGCCATGAAGGTCGCGACGGAGCAGGTGCCGGTGATGACCATCGTTTGGTTCCGGTTTACTTTCGCTTTTGCGTTCTTGGGTGTCTGGATGGCCGTGAAGGCTCCTAAGCGGTTGGTCATACTGCGCAAGCCGCCCAAGTTGCTGTTGGTTTCAGCGGTGGGGTTGACCTTTAACTATCTGGGGTACCTGGCAGGTCTACATCACACCACACCCAGCAACGCGCAGATTTTGATTCAAACCGCGCCCCTGATGCTCGCCATGGTGGGCATTTTCGTGTTCAAGGAGCGGTTGGTGCGTGCCCAATGGCTTGGCGTGGTCGTGTCCCTGGTGGGCTTCAGCCTTTTCGCCTGGGATCAGAGTTCAGGCGGGGTGGTTTCGGCCGAGAACTTCTTGCGGGGCAATCTGCTCATCTTCTTCGGTGCCGTCACCTGGGTCGTGTACGCGGCCACGGCCAAGTATCTGGGCGGCATTGGCCACAATCCCCAGGATCTGAATCTGGTGATCTACGGTTTGCCTGCGGTGACCCTTTGGTGGTTCGCTGACTTTGGCGTGCTGGCTGCCATGGATTGGAAGCTCTGGGTCTTGATGGCCTTCCTTGGCGCGAACACCTTGGTGGCCTACGGGGCCTTGGGCGAAGCATTCAAGCGCCTGCCCGCCTACCAGGTCAGCCTGATCATCACCCTCAACCCGCTGATCACTTTAGCCACAATGGCGGCATTGAAGCCGTTCTCCCCCAGCTGGCTGCCGGCCGACCAGGTTGGGGTGCTGGGCTACGGCGCCGCCCTGCTCGTGGTGGGGGGGGTGATCCAAGTTCTGCTCAAAGCACCGTCCGCCAAACGGGGTGTCCCCAGGACGGAGCACACCGAGGCTGAAGGCCTCAAGTCCTAAGCTGAACCAAAATCAGGACTTATCCCGCTTTGGGGCGGTGTGTGGGTGAGAAATTCCGGGCTGAGGTCAAGCCAGGGGAATCAACGGACGAAAGGCTCATGTGGATGGGTGTCGAGTGAATGAGCTCACGAGTCCCCGCCCTGGAGGACCCCCTTGCTCGAAGACCATATCCGTGACATTCCCGACTTCCCCAAGGCCGGAATTGTATTTAAGGACATCACGCCCCTTCTTCAGAACGCCGCCGCTTTGGATGAAGCTGTGCGCGGTATCGCTGGAGCGGTCGATCCCGACTCCTTTGATCTGATCTTCGGAATGGAGTCCCGCGGCTTCATCTTCGGAACGGCCGTGGCCCACCACCTGGGCAAGGGTTTCGTTCCGGTTCGCAAGCCCGGAAAGCTGCCCTACGACACGATCCAGCAAGAGTACGAGCTGGAGTATGGCACCGATGCACTCGAAACCCACGTGGACGCCTGCAAGCCGGGTCAACGCGTGCTCCTGGTCGATGACCTGCTCGCCACCGGCGGAACCATGGCAGCCACCATCGACCTGGTTCGCAAGTTGGGCGGGATCCCGGTTGCGTGTTCGGTGCTGATCGAACTGGGCTTCCTCAATGGTCGAGACCGCTTTCCCGACGTCCCGACCCACACCCTGATTCGCTACTAGTCCCCGCCTGCTCTCCTCAAGGACAATCGCCATGACGACCAAAAAGACGCCCGCTTCCGCAAAGAAGACCACCGCCAAGAAGGCCACCAAGAAGACGAAGGAAGTCGTTCCGGTCGAAGAAATGGTCACAGAGGACATTTGGGGCCTCTACCAGGAAGTCCGCGCCAAGGGACCCGAGCACAAAAGCGAGCTCGAGCAGATCCGCAACGTGCTCATGGAGCGCCACTATCCGCTCGTCAAGTACATCGCAGAGCGTCTCCTTCAGACCCTGCCCAAGTCCATCCAGGTCGACGACCTGATCAGCGCTGGCCTCTTTGGCCTGATGGACGCCATCCGCGGCTTCGACCCCGAGCGTGGCATCAAGTTCAAGACCTACTGCACCACGCGTATCCGTGGTTCGATCCTCGACCAGCTGCGTTCACAGGATTGGGTCCCGCGCCTCGTACGCCTGAAAGCGGGCCGAATCGACAAGGCCCTGCAGCGACTCACCGGCCAAATGGGCCGCGAACCCACCCACGCCGAACTCGCCGAAGAGCTCGAAATGGACCACCAGGAACTCACCAAAGAGATCCAAGCCGGTTCCGCCAAGGCCATGTACAGCCTCTCGGACAAGTGGGAAGACCGCGACGACGATTCTTCCATGGAAAAGGTGGACGTGCTCGAGGACAAGCGGTCGATAGACCCCATGGGCGAGCTGAACAAGCAAGACATGATGGGTTACATCACCCGCTCGCTCACCCACAAGGAACGATTCATCATCGAACAGTACTACCAGGTCGGCCACACCATGCGCGAAATCGGCGAGATGCTCTCCCTCACCGAATCCCGCGTCTGCCAAATCCACTCCAACGTGATGGCAAGGCTCAAAGGCCTCTTCGGCAGCAAAACCTCCACCATGCTGCTCTAAGAAACAACCTCGCAAGAGACCAACCCCCCTCCCGAAGCCCGCCCCGATGCCCACCATCGGAGCGGGCTTCACCCTTTAATTGGATCTGTGCTTCTCACGCTCTAAAGCTTCCGAAACTATTGGCAATGTAGAGCAGCCCCAGCTCAGGCCTTGCACTGGACTGTTGCCTTGCACACAGGGGAATTGCCCAAGGGTAAGTACGCGTGGTCCACAGCCCCTTCGGTTCACTCCCCACGCGCATCCTTCACCCATGCAGACGAGGCTTCGTCTTTCTCGATGTCCGCCTGGTGCGGTTTCGAGTCATAGTACAGTTGGGAAGATTGGATCCTGCCATTTCGAACTTCGATGACCTCGCACATTTCAATATCCACAACCATGGGTGTAGTCATGCACCATGTGTAGGTGCGT
>JARGOW010000063.1 GCA_029212955.1 Planctomycetota bacterium
TGACGCTTGTACAAACGGTCGTGAAGGGCGGGGAAGGACTCGGGATCGGTGACCACGCTCGCAAACCACAGGTGGTCACAATCGGATTCTTGGGCGGGCAGCAGCGGGCGTGTTTGGAACTTGGGCAGGGTGACCTTGTGCTCCTTGGAGAGTCCGGTCCAGACCCGGTTGATCTCGTCGGGTTCCACACCGGGCAGGGTCACGGCGGTCACTTGACGGCCCAACACCAAGCATTCAAACAGCATCATCACCAATTCGGCGACTCCCGGACCCACGTACAAGCTGCGATTTCCCGACATGCCGGAGAGTTTGGACTCCATGTCCGATGCGATGTGCAAACCCGCGTCCTGGAAGGCTTCGATGGCTTCGGGGGTGAAAAAATTCTCACCTCCTTCAAAGCAATACTGCTGGCCGAGGGTGTGCCAATCCACCCGTGCAAATGTGTCTTGCAGAATGGCGGCTAACTTTTCCAGGTTCTGAGGGGGCATGGACATGGGTCAGCGGGCGGAGAGTGCCACTTTGATTTCGAGGACTTCGCCGTCGGCCACTTGCACGGTTTGGGGCGGTATCGGTTGGAATCCATCGAGCTTGGGGAAGCGAATGGAGTAGCGGCCTGATTGGGAGAGGTTGTACTGTTGTCCGAATTTGGTTTCGAGCGCGCCGAGAACTTTTCCATGGCCCGATTCAGAAAGGATGTGCACGTTTCCCTTCCAGTCGATTTGGGCTCCAGCGTGTTCGAACACGAGCCGGATGGCCGTGGCGCGGTGGAGTTTCCACTCCACTTGCTGGTCACCAAGCTCGGAAACCATCAATTCCGCCATGTCGAATCGAGGATCGTCCATGCGAATGCGAAGTGCGGCATCGGGGCTGTATATGGTGAAACCAGTTTCGTCCCCGGTGCGAGTCACGAATCGACGCTCGCTTTGGAACGGGGCCGTGTCACGAATCTTCTTGCGAATGGCTTCGGGTTCCACGGAAGACCAGAGCAGGGATTTGGGGTAAATGGGTTCGCCCGTGCGATCGTCGATGGTGTGGATTGTGACGGTCCTGGGAGCTGGCAATTCAAAGTGCAGCCGCTTGTGGCCGGCGCCGTGGACTTCACGATACACGGAATATGAGGTGTGATCGAAGCTCAGGTTGTAGGCACCGGGTGCGATCTCGGGCAAGCTCCAGCGGTACAGTTGGTCGACCTCCGGCACCGGCGAGAACTCCGAACCGTCCACCGTGTAGGAGCGCCCCCATTTCCCATAGGGGTCCAAGCGGGTCAGTCGCATGGTCAACTGGGAAGCATTTCCCCATTGAGCGGGGATGAGAATGGTTCCGCCAGCGGGCACGGGCTCAAAGACCGGTTCCGCCGACAGTGGGAGTTTGAGTTCGGCCGTGGTTCCGGCTTGGATTTCAATTTCGGCGACGCCATATACGGGCATGTTCCAGGGCCGAATGGGATCCTCGGAAGAAACGGAATAGCGCCCAACGGGCAACCCAACCACGCGAATCAAATCTTCGTACTGCTTGAGCTCATGTACGAGGGGGTGGGAGTCGGGGCCCGGATCCAAGTTGCGAACCCTAAGAACCCGACCGCGGCCCACACCCTGTTGGGCGATTTGCACGTTCAAGCTTCCGCCCTCGGTCAATTGAATGGTCTGCACTCCACCCAGGTATGGATCGGGAGAGATCTGGGTCCAAGCGTGCCCCGGTGCATGCACGTAATAGGTGTATGCTTCGGGAGTGTCGATTTGAATGAAAACCGGGGAATCCACCGAGTTGTGGATTTGCTGAATCTTCCGATCGGCCGGGCCGGGGATGGGCAGGCGAGCAAATTTGCGCAAGCTGCGCATGATCGTGATGCCCTGGAGTTGGGTACGCCCGTCGGGCCCGTACACCCAAAGGTCAAAGTCTAAGGGAATGCGCACGATCACATCGAGTTGGCCATCCTCCGGAAGGGACATCCAACGTCCCCGGTCCATGGGATAGCCCGCGCCTTCGGTGGTGCGTGTGGCGAGTATCTGAATCTCGCAGCCGGAGGGGATGTCGGCGGAGTACTGTCCCCCCGCGACCTGGCCTTCGACGCTGGTCGTGGCTTGGTTCTCCTGTCGAACCCGGAACACGATGGTTCCATCCCCGCTGGCCCGGGTGAGGCCGTCGGGCAATTGGATTTGAACGGTTCCCTTCAGTTCATCCGCCTGGGCCGGAGAGGCCATGCCGATGAGGGTGAGGGCCACGAGAAAAATCAGAGTCCGTAGCTGACGCATGGGGTGGGCCCCGTGGGGGGGCAGGTTCAGTTTTCGTGGATGGCGTAGAGCCCGGAGATGGTTTCCGGATCTCCAATGATAAGAAGCCGATCGCCGGTTTCTAGGACGGTGGAGCCGCGGGGAACCATGGTATTCCTGCCCCGCTGGATCGCGGCGACGAGGCAGCCTTCCGGCATGCCTAGTTCTTGAATGGTCCGTGTGGCCCAATCCTGGGCCGGGGTTCCGCTCTTGATCTCTACCGAGATGTAGCGTTCATTGCGCAGGAAAATTTCGCGCAATTGGACTGCGGACTTCGCGCCAAGCCAAGCCGCCTCGAAATCATCCCGGTCGATGCGGGTGGCGAGGTGCGCCAGGAAGCGCAGGTGTTTGCTCGGATCGTTTTCGGGGCTGACCAGAAAGAAGATCGCGTGGACGGGTGCGCTTAACGTGGTCTTGCCGAATACATCGCCGGCCAGAATGTTGAGCTTCTTCCGGCATCGTACGAGCACGAGGTAGGGCTCATCGATTCCGGCCATACGCATGTGGGGAAGCGCGACCCCCTTGGCCACGGGTGTGGCACCGGTCTTGGTTCCCTCGGTAAATCCTTGGACGAACAATTCGGCGTCCCTGCCCGTAGCCTTGGCCAGCTTTGCGGCGCAGCGCTCGACTATGGATTCGAAGGTGTCGCCGCTCGCGCTTTCCACGAAGGCAGCGCCCAGTACGATCTCGTCCAGGGGGTCCCCGTCGCGCAGACCCTTTTCCTTGAGAATGGAGCGCAGCTCCACGTCCAATTCCTCGCTGCGCTGCTCTCCGAGGCGAGCGAACACATGGAAGAGCGCGCCGCGTCGATCGACTCGCCCCTTGGCATAGGAAAGGTACCACGCGATTCCAGCCCCGATGAGAGCCAGGCTGAACAGCGTGGACATGGCACCCATTTGACCAATAAGGCCGAAGGGCGCCAGGACTCCAAAGATGGGCAAGGCGGGGTACAGGGGGACTTTGTACCCGGGGTCATAGGACTTCAACCCGCTCTCGCGCATCACAATGACGGCCAGGCACAGGGCCGAAAACAAGAGCATCTGGAACGTACTGGCGAGCTTCGCGATGCTCAGGGGGTCCAGCAGGAGAATGACGGCCACCACCACAACCACAGTGATGACGACGCCCTGAATCGGGGTTCCCTTTGAATTCACCCGGGCAAACCAATCGGGCAAAAGGTCATCCCGGCCCATGGCGAGTGGGTACCGCGACGCGGCCATGATCCCAGCGTTGGACACGGAGAAAAAAGCCAGCAAAGCAGCTCCGGCGACGATGGCCATGCCCGGCGTGCCCAGCAAAACCTTGGCGGCGTCGCCCATAGGAGTGATTGATGCGGAAAGTTCCTCGAGGGGCAGCACGCCAACCATGACGAGGGTGCAGCACAGGTAGATCAGCATGCAAACGCCGATTCCGATGAAGAGGCCGAGGGTGAGATTGCGCTCCGGGTCCCGGACCTCCTCCGCCACGCTCGCCACCTTGGTCACGCTGATGAAGCTGATGTAGACGAGGCCGGTCGTGGCAAGCAGGTCCTGGGAACCTGTTTCAAACATGCCTTCAAAACGGACAGGCTCGATGCGTGGAAGGCCAGCCATCACGAACAAGGTCAGGATGACCAGTAGACCTATGACGAGGATCCGTTGAAACCCGCCGGCCTTTTCCGCGCCCAGAATATTGATCCAACCGAACAGGAGGGCGAACGCGATGGCCAATCCCTTCAGCGCCCAGCCCGAGGATGGCATGAAGAGCGAGATGTAAGCACCCAATCCGACCAGGGCGAAGGCCGTCTTGAGCACCATGGTGAGCCAGGTCCCCATGCCTCCAACCGTTCCAGCGAGGGGGCCGAGACTGCGGTCTAAAAAGAAGTAACTTCCACCCGCTCGAGGCATGGCCGTGGACAACTCCGCGATGCACAACATGGCGGGCAGCAACGGAATTGCGACCAACATGTAGCACAGGACGATCGCCGGACCGGCTTGAGCCGCCGCCGGTCCAGGAAGGAGAAAGAGTCCACCGCTGAGAGTAGCTCCAGTCGTGATGGCGAAGACGTCGAAGAGGCCAAGCTTCTTCGATAGCGTTTTGGAGTCACTCATTGTTGTAGGGATCGGGCCCTACTCTTTTTCGATGACCTTTCCTCGGCCGCGAATGAGGTCATAGTACTGGCCGGCTTCCATGGGTCCATAGGACTCTTCGCGCCCACCGTTCCAAAGCACGATCACATCATCCACTTTGGTGATGGGGTTGCCTTCGGCGTCGGATCCCAGACCAAAGTGTGCCCGGGGGTCGTTGCTGGCGAGGTAGCTGTAAGCCGGGTCCGCCACGCGGTAGAGCTTCTTATCGCCGTAGCGAATCTCCACTCGGGCACCGGGTACCACATTGTTCTTGCCGCCCTTGGGCTGGAAACCAATCCAGGATCCCTTGCGCGGGGCTTCGTTGATCAGCAAGGAAACCGACGAGTCGCGGTTGGCGATGACCACGTCCACGTCCCCATCGTTGTCCAGGTCACCGAAGGCTGCACCGCGGCTCGTGGCGATGGCTTCCTCGGCCAGGCCACCCATGGGGACCTCCTCGAACTTGGGACCGCCCTTGCCCCGGAACAGGTGGTTGGGCTCGGCGTAGCCATCCGTTTCGCTGAAGCGCTCGTTTTCCTTCCATGCTTGGACCGCGCCGTTCACCACGTACAGGTCGAGGGCGCCATCCAAATCAAAGTCATGGAAGCCCATACCAAATCCTGTGAAGCGCAAACTCGTGTTGGCCGTGCCGGTCATGGTCGTGCGATCCTTGTAGCGTCCGCGGGAATTCAGATAGAAGGTGTTCGTCTCGCGGCGAATGTGGGTCATGAACAGGTCCAGGTCGCCGTCCATATCCACGTCAACGAACTGCACGCCCATGCCAGCTTCGGGGGTTCCGTTGCCGTTGACCGAGCATCCCTTGAGCAGGCCCAGGTCCTTGAATTTGCCCTTGCCGTCGTTGCTCCAAAGCACGTTGGGCGTGGCATCGTTGGCCACATAGATGTCAGGGTCGCCATCTCCATCGTAATCGCCCACGGCCACGCCGAGTCCATTTCCGAACGCCAAGGATGCGCCGCCGATTGCAGTGTGGTCCTTGAATCCCATGCGGCCGAGTTTGTAGAGCACATCGGGAGAGGGAGCGTTGTAGTTGTTCGGACTGCAGTAGTCGGGCTCGCCGTAGTAGTTAAAGCATTCGATTTCCGTGGCGGCGGACCAACCCAGGTTGTTGACGACGAAGAGGTCCAGGTCGCGGTCCGCATCGATGTCCAAGAACGCGGTGCTGGTTCCCCAGCGAGGGTCGCCCACTTTGAGTGCGGCGGTTTTGTCGGTGAAAGAACCGTCCCCCTGATTTTCGTAGAACACATTCGGGCCCACGTTGGTCACATACATGTCGATGTCACCATCGCGGTCATAGTCGCCGCAGGTGATGCCCATGCCATAGCCTTCGTCTCCAACCTTGGCCGTTTCGGTCACGTCCTCGAACGTGCCAGCCGGGAAGTTGCGGAAGAGTTTGTTGCCCGTGGTGACCACGTCGGATTCCCCTTCCACCAATTCGCCGCCTTGGATGAGGTAGATGTCGAGGAGACCGTCCCCGTTGTAATCCACCAGGGCGACGCCGCCGCCCATGACTTCGGGGAAGTGGAAGCCGGTGCCGGCTCCACTGTTGTAGGTGAAGTTCAGCCCGCTGGTGGCTGCGGATTCCTTGAACCAGGGCTGGCTAGCGGGTTCGACGGATGCGGTCTCTTGGGCCGGAAGTGCGAGTGCAAGTGCTGCGATGAAAAGCATTTTGAATGGGTTTGGCAGGGGTTATTTGGCGGCTTCAACGGCTGCGCGAACCTGTTTGGCGAAGTCTACGACCTGGGGATTGTTGTTGGAGACAGCGACCGCGCGTTCCGCGGCCAGGATGGCTTCAGGGCCTTGGCCGACCGTGAGGCAGGCGCGAGCCATGAACATCCACGCGTTGGGGTTTTCCGGGCTGGTCAGGGTGTTTTGCTTGGCAAAGGTAACCATTTCACGGGTACGACCCATCTGGGCGTACATCATGGCCATTTGCTCGTAAAGCTGGGGCTCCTTGCAGCCAAAGGCGTGGGCGCGTTGGTAGTAAGCCAATGCCCGTTGCATGATGTCGCCCGCTTGGGGGTCGTTCTGCTGGATGCTTTGAGCTTCGATCAAGCCCCGATAGTAGTACGGGTTTCCGAGGTGCGGGGCGATGCGCAAGGCGCCGTCGGCCTTTTCCTTGGCCGCGGTCAGGTGCGATGCCCTGAGCTCGGGCGTTTGCGCGCGACCTGCAAAGTTCAGATACAGAATGGCCAACTCTAGTTTGGTTTGGTGATTGGTCGGATCTGCGGTTTCGCTGCGCTGCAGATAGGTCAAGGACTTGGCGAAGTCGCCTTTCATCAACCATGCGCGCGCGGCCAGGTTGAGAACCAGGTGATCGTTGGGTCGCTGTTCCAGCATGGCCTCCAGGCCAGCGATGGCCTTATCCATTTGACCATTCTGCATGTCGATCTCAATGAAGCGCATGCGGTTGCCGTATCCGGCACGGTAGGCGGATAGGCGCGGTCCGTGGGGGTCGGGCGGCAAAACGGGGAAAGCATTGAGGCCTCGAGAAAGCTCGAACATGGCTTCTTGGTCCCGACCCTCCTCGGCGTAAATCTGGCCGAGCAGGTAGTGGGCGTGGGGATAGTTCGGCTGCAAAGTGAGTGCCTCGCGCAGGAGAGCTTGGGCTCCTGCAAGATCCTCTTGTTCGAAGAGAATTTGGGCCAGACCCACGCGGCTGGCCGGGATGGGGATGGGGGCGGCGGCGCGCTGGGTCGGGTCGGCCTTGTCCCAAGCGACCTGTTCGGCTTGGATGGCGGCTTGCCAAGCGGCGGCGGCTTCATCAAGCAATCCCATGTCGTAGCAGGCGGTGCCCAATCGGGCGTGCACGATGGCGGTGCCGGAAAGGCGCGGCGCCACCTCCTTCAAGGCGGTCAGCGCGGCTTCCGCATCCCCGATGGCGTGCAGGCATGCGCCGGCCCGGTAGAGCCAGGGATCCCGCATGCGATCTTCGCCCTGGATGAGAACGCCGGCATGGCGGTAGCTGGAGACGGCCGGAGTCCACATGGTGTTGGCCTCGAAGGCCAAGCCCAGTTCCGCGAAGGCCAGGCCCACCACGTTTTGGGCGGCGGCATCGCTAGCGACCCCGCTTTCCATGGCTTTCCGAACTGCGTCCAGGCGCGCTTGGACCAGGGAGACGACCTCTTGGTCCATCCGGGCCGTGTCCCCGATGTCGGGCAAGGTGGGCCAGGCGGCTTCCTCGGCTTGAATGGGGGCGGTGGCCGCAGCTACGGAAGTTCCGAGCGGCAGGGCGAGCAATAGGGGCAGGACGAATCGAGTATCCATAAGTTAAGCCACTGGTGGGGCAAAAAGGGCCCACGAGTATACCCCTTCATACGGTCGGGATTGGGCTTCGTTGGCGTGGCAATTGACCTACAAATTTGCCTTTGCAGGGCCGGCTCTCCCGGGCGGGAGGTCCTATTCCTCGCGGGGAGCCAGGATGGCCGTCTGCGCGTCGCGAATGGCCTCTTGGACCCAATCTGGTGCGCCCAGGGCCACATAGTGGTGGCAATCCGCCGCCAGGGCAAACTTGGAGTCCGACGACAGGGTAAGGAGCTTTCTTTGTTGCTCGACCCAGACTTCGTTGAACTCCTCGGTGGGGAAGTCCTTGGGCGAAGTTTCCGGGTTCGCGCTTTGACCGGCGGCCAGGATGCGAACCGGGAATTCGAAGCGATCGCTCAGGGCGCGCACTTGCTCAAGGCTCATTTCCTTGCAGTCCTGCTCCGCCTGGATGGCCCGCAAGATGCCCGGAGAAAAACTGCGCGCATTGAGGGTCGAAAGGGCGCGGGGAGAAAAGTCGTAGTCGGGCACTTCCGGCACGGCAACCGGCATGCGCATCGCACGCAGGATTCCGAAGCAATTGGCCCACGAAAGCAGGCGCAATAGAATGGACGAGGCCTCGGAGGAAGGCAGTCCTCGCTTGCGCGCTTCAGCGGGGAAACCTTCGTATTCGCCGTCCAGTAGCACCAAGCCTGCGGTTTCAAAGGGGTACCGGTGGGCGTACATGCGCGCCACTAACGTGCCAAACCCATGGGCCACGATCAGCGCTTGGCGTTCGGGGCCCACGTCGACCAAAAGCCGATGGAGTTCCCGGGCCAGCGTGTCCACATCCCTGGGGCCGGGGCCTTCCTCGCTCCAGCCCAGGCCGGCGCGGTCATAAATCAGCACCGGGGAGGATTTGGCCACCTCGTGGGGCAGTTCCCCAAAATGCGTGGACCAATCGGCCGCATCGGCCTCAAAAACCACCAGGGGTAGCTTGGCGTCCTGTTCCAGGTGATGGGCTCCCAGGATTTGGTAGTGGAGCTTATGCCCCCCGATGTCCTGGAATTCGCCCGGAGGCTGGTGGCGCTTTCCATCCTTGATTCGAGCGATACGCTCCGCACCTGCGGCCGCCGCTGCGAGCAGAATGGGGGTGAAAAGTAAGGTGCCAGCCATGGAAGGGCGGAAATCCTAGCACGTTGGAGCCGATTGCGGCAGGCATGGAGTCGGGAGAACCAATAGGAGATTGGGGGCTCCGAACGGGTGAAGGGGTGGCGAAGATCCCGTGCCATCGTTCGAGTTCGGTAGTCCTGGCCCGGCACGCTTTTCAGGGGACCCCTGGTCAGGGCAAACTGGTGCTCTCCGGAGCTCCCCAGGACGGAATGGGCCGAACTGGTGCCGTGCAGCCCGTGCGGCTGGCTCGGGCCGAAGCTCCCAACCTCAAACCTCAACAAGCATGAAGATTCTCCTGATCGGTGGAACCGTATTCGTGGGACGACACCTGGCAGCCGAACTGGTTCAGCAGGGCCATGATTTGACCCTATTCAACCGCGGCAAGACCCGTACGGGCTTGTTTCCGGGGGTTCGGGAGGTCCATGGTGACCGGGATGGCGGTCTGGACGTGCTGGCCGATGAGGAGTTCGATTGGGTCGTAGACACCTGCGGGTATGTCCCGCGGGTCGTGGGCGCAAGCGCACAGTTCTTCAAGGATCGGGCCAAAAACTACCTCTTCGTGTCCACGGTTTCCGTGTATCCGACCACGGATCAAGCCGGGATTGACGAATCGGGCGAGGTCGCGGTGATCGAAGACCCCGGAACCGAAGTGGTCGATGGCCGAACGTACGGTGCCCTCAAAGCGCTGTGTGAGGAACAGGTTCTGGACGCTTTTGGGGACCGGGCCCTGATTCCTCGCCCGGGCATTGTCATGGGCCCCGAAGATCCCACGGATCGTTTCACGAGCTGGGTGAGCCGGATCGCGGGGGATGGAGACTTTCTTGCCCCCGAAGTGCGCAATCAACCCGTGGAGCTGATCGACGCCCGGGACCTGGCTGCTTGGATGGCCCTCCAGATCCGTGATGGCAACTGCGGCATCTATAACACGGCCGGCGCCATGGGCGCGTTGACCATGGAAAGCATGATCCGAGGATGCAGTGCTGGTACCAAGAGTTCGGCGGCACCGCGCTGGGTGGATGCCGAGGCACTGCAAAGCGCCGAAATCAGCGGCCCGGGCGAGTTGCCGTTTTGGCTTCCGGATCCCTCCGCTTGGGGCCTTTTCCAAGTGACCAGCGCTAAGGCCGTAGCCTGTGGCCTTCGATATCGTCCCCTTGAAGAAACCGCAGCGGATACCCTGGCCTGGATCCAGGAGAGACCCGAAGGCTCCGCAATGAAGGTGGGTATCTCCCCCGAAAAAGAGGCTGAGATTTTAGCCTCGCTGGGTTCGACCGCCGGTTGATGCCACGAGTGTTCGTATGGGAGTCGTGCCAAAAAGCATGGCTCCCATTTTTTTGTGCCTGCAATCCCTGCGCTCGCTTTTTGGGAGGTAGATGGTGGGGGGGGCCGATTTAGGATGCGCCGGATGGGGCGGCCTTAGATCGCGTGAAGCGTCGAAGGTGTCTTGGCCTCAAGGTCGAATTTGTGCTATTCCAGCCGCCGAACCCTCCAGGTAAGCCTCCAACACCCATGGGGGAGGTCTTTTTCAGATACTGGTACACTGAAACCATGAAAATACTTTCCTTTACTTTGACAAGCTTAGCCCTTTGCGCTTCTGCCGAAGCCCAACAACTTTGGCAGGAATATTCCTCTACTTCTGGCCATCAGAAATCACTCGTCATGGGTGATATGAATGGAGATAGCAGGAGCGATTTCGCTCTTGTTCGGACCGTGGTTCACCCTTCCGGATTCGGAACAGCCTTTGAGATGGATTTTGTCTCGGGAGCTACCGGAGCCTTGCTATCGACCTGGGTTCTGCCACCGAACGCTTCGGAGGTCGAAGGTTTGGGCGACCTAACGGGTGATGGGGTTTCCGAAATCATCCTCGGCATGCCACTAACAGGTGGGCAACTCGGAACCGTCGATGTGCACGATGGAGCGAGTCAGGCAGTCTTATTCAACTATTTCAGCGGACCGGGCGAAAACAATTTTGGAAAAGCACTGGCTGACGCTGGTGATGTGAACGCCGACGGCACGCCTGACTTTATTGTGGGCATTCCGAGCTACGGCACTCCCGGATGGGACGGGCGAATCAAGGTTTATTCGGGAGCCACTGGCGCCCTGCTCTATACCAGGGATGGTGCGCCTTACAGCTATTATGGTTGGTCGGTTGGCACAGCCGGCGACGTGGACGGCGATGGGCATGACGACTTCATGGCCTCGGCTCGCGGAACCTACTCGGGGCAAATCCCCTACCCTGGATATGTGAGAGTGTACTCGGGGGCCACGGGTGCCTTGCTCAACCAGATCCCTGCGATCCAGTCGGAGGACGCCAACCCGTTCGTGATTGCAGCCGCTGGGGATTTGAATGCGGATGGTCACTCGGACTACATGGTGGGCACGCCATTT
>JARGOW010000064.1:0-242 GCA_029212955.1 Planctomycetota bacterium
GGCGTCCCTACGAACTGGAACGTTCCCTAGCCCGGGCGGAATTGGAAAGCTTGGAGCCGGCTGCGGCCGCCACGCGCCTTCAACGACTGCGTGGAGCCTGGCCCCAGCAGGATGGCTACCTGGAGGATCTCGCCATCGCCCTGGATCAAAGCGAACAGGCCGAGCTGGCCGTCAAAGTTTGGGAAACCCTGCGCGGGATTCATGCGGGCGAATGGCACTTCGAAAAGGCCTGGACCCTAAGC
>JARGOW010000064.1:252-11184 GCA_029212955.1 Planctomycetota bacterium
GTCCGTGCCGGCGACCCCCGTGCTCCGGCCGCCTTGGAGTCGGCCCTCGCCAGCCACCCCGAGGATCCCGATCTCCTTGGCGTGTCCCAATCCGGGCCTCTCCCCCCCGTCCAAAAGGGATTCCGCCCAGAGGACGGGCGCCACGAAGGGCACGATCACGACTGAGCGGACTACTTTGCCCACTCGTCTGGGAGGCCCGCAACCGCCCTGGCGGCCCCTTGGAGCCTGCCCACAGTGCCCAAGTCACTCGGGTGCGTAGATTCGTGGGAACCCGTCCGGCTGTCCCTGGTTGAGGAGGTCGATTCCCGACCCGTCCCAATCACTTTGGACCGGGTATCATTCCCGGGGAACATGGGAGGGGTATAGACCGTCCCATGCTCAGCCTAAGGGTATGCGTTATGTATGCCCACACCCCTGGCGCATCTCTCCCTCCTTCCGCGATCTTCGGCGATAACCCAATCACCCAATGAAACGATTTACACCCAAAACCCTCCTTTTGGCGGCTGCCCTTGTGGCCGGCATTGGCACCTATGGAGAGGCCCAGATCCTCAAGGTGGACCTGGGACAAATGGTAGCTAACACCGACGGAGCCGTCTTCGGCACCATCATCGACCAAGAAACCATCCGCATCGATCACCCGGTCGACGGTCCCGAGCTGTACTACACCACCCTCACCATCAAGGGAACCGACTTGGCTTCCAACAAGCCCACCGTGGTTAGCGTCAGCTTCCCCGGCGGCTTTATCGATGCTGAGAACGGAGTTTACAACTCCGAGGCTCCCTCCAAGGACGTGATCGCGGTCGGCAAGGAAGTCGTCGCATTCCACCTGTGGAGCGACAATATGGGTGGCGACTTCGCCTCCAACGCCCTTTACGCCTCCCATGGCGGTGTGTACTCGACCTTCAAGAGCAAGGGGAACGTCATCGTTCAGGGTCGTGGAGCTGGCTATGCCATCACCACCAACACCCACCTGACAAGCCTGCAAGGCAACATTCAGGCCCTCAACACCGAACAGCGCTAAGCCTAGGAGACCCATCCAATGAAACTCTCACTTATCGCTCCCCCGGTTCTCGCCCTCGCGGTGGCAGCCATCTTTACGGGCGGCAACACCACGGAAGGCTACGACCTGATCGGTCACAACCTGAGCCTCAGCCAGCGCGACTTCCGCGTGAACAACAACCTCACCGCTGCGGGCGCCAATAACAACAACACGCCCCACGCCAACTTCCCCGATGCCCAGGGCTTTGTCATGGCCATGTGGAAGGGCGCCATCGAATGGGGCAGCTTGCTCCACGGCGACGGCGGCGGCGACACCACCCAGAACCTAGGTTTGGGATCGGGTGCAGCCAACTTCGACGCGTCCTTCCAGGGCGAAACGACTGCAATCGGCAACCTGGGCGACAACATCTGCTCCGGTCTCGACGGCAATTCGGGCGGCGTTTTGGCATTTGCTGAAATCACCGGATCCGGTGCTTGGCGCATGCGCTTCTACCAGGGTTGGAACTGGGCCGACGGTCCGGGCTCCATCGGCTTCAGCCAAATGGACCTGCAAAGCGTGGCAACCCACGAGTACGGGCACTGCCTGGGCCTGGGTCACTCCGGAACCGGAGCTGCGACCATGGCTCCCACGGCCGCCAACGGCCAAACCGGCCCCCGCTCCATTCACGCCGATGATATCGCTGGCCTCCAGGCCATTTACGGCGCCGCATCCGCAACCAAGCCCACGATCTCCGGGCTTTCCCTGTCGGGTAGCACGTTGACCATCACCGGAACCAACTTCGACGCCACCGGCAACCAGGTTTGGTTCACGCGCGCCAACAACCAAGGCAATGGAACCCCGTTGAAGGCAACGAACGTTCCCTCCACGGGCGGCGGCACCCAAATCGTTGTGGCCGTGCCCAACGATGTGCGTACCGGCGGCGACGTGCTTGTGCAAAAGTCAGGCAACGCGCACAGCTCCCTGTCCAACGCCTATCCCGCCGACCTTTCGGGGAGCATTTGCAGTGGACCCACCAATGTCTGCTTCTCGTTCCCGAACTCCACCGGCAACATCGGCCAACTGTCCATCACCGGCTCCCAGAACGTGGCCGCCAACGACACCGTGCTCTTCGGTTCCCAACTGCCCGCGGGCCAGTTCGGAATCTTCCTGTACGGCCAAGGCTTCACCGGAACCACCATCAGCCAGGGCGTCTTCTGCCTTGGCGGTGCTCCCTTCTACCGCCTCCCCATCGTTCAAACGGATCCCTTCGGCTTCGTGAACTACGCACTGGACCTGACCAACATGCCCCTGGGCGGAGACATCAGCCAAGGCGAAACGTGGAACTTCCAGTTGTGGCACCGCGAGAATGGCGGCAACAGCAACTTCTCCGAGACCCTCGCCTACCCCTTCTGCAACTAACAGAAGATCCGGCAGGACTTGGACCCCGGGCGGGGCCGGGGGTGCAACCCGCCGGCCCCGCCAATTTTTTATCGGAAAGGGCCCTCGGTTTTGGACCCCATTAGGCGGCCAACGTGACGCCCCCTCCAGGTAGGCCAGCGGATTCGGGGCCCATGGATCGAGCCCATCCGAACCCTGAATCGAATCGGGAACCCATGGGCTGATCGGTAGCAGCGGCCCTTGCTGACCTTCTTCGAAGGCTCTACGGACAAGTCGTGCGCAAGGTTGCCGTTCAATTGGTGACAAGCAGGCCCGTTGCTGCTAACTATGCTTTCCCGTTCACTCCCGCTTGGAACGGTCCCCAAGCCAATGAATCGACCTCAGACAATCCCCGCCATCCTGTTCGCAGCCTTTGCGGGTCTGCTGGCCATCGCCCTTTGGGCCGTATACGGAGCCTCCGTTTTGGATCACGGGTACATCTACGATGACCAGCTGCTGATCCTGAACAACCCAAGATTGACCGATCTTTGGGCCCCCTTGCGACTGTGGGATGCGCCGCTATGGCAATTCCCCGACTCGATGAATACCCGGCCAACGGGTTTCTGGAGACCGCTGACCTTGCAGGTTCTGGCCTTCGCCCGCGGCTTGTCGGGCGGGGATGCGTGGGGCCCGCACATGGCCTCCTTGATCATCCACTGGCTGGCAGCCCTGGCCGCCGTGAAGCTCGCCCTGCGGCTTGGCATGTCCGGGGTGGTAGCCATATCCGTGGGTGTACTTTTCGCCCTTCACCCGGTTCAAGTCCAATCCGTGGCCTGGGCCGCGTCGATCAACGACCCCCTGCTGGGCCTGTTTTCCCTGGTGGCCCTCAACGCCCACATTCAATGGCTGCACCAGAAGGATCGCAAATCCCTGGCCGTGGCGGTGATCGCCTTCGCGCTAGCGTTGCTGAGCAAGGAACAAGCTGTCGCCGTCTTACCCCTGGCTGGAATTCTTGGCTGGTGGCAACTGGGCGCCAATAAAGAGAGTCTACGGAGCGGGGCCCAGGGCTTGATCCCCATGTTGTTGGTCTTGGCGGTGTATCTGGGTCTGCGCATGCATGTGTTCGGGGCCTGGACCGCAGGCTTGGGCGGAGCCATTGTGGATTTCAATCTGTCCACAGCCCGCGGCTTTTCGTTCCAAGGGGAACTGCTGGGTACCTTTGCTCAGATGCTGGCTTGGCCCCTAGAATTGCCCTTCTTCCGGGGAGTGCAGCCCGAAGTTCCCGACGGGGATTCCCGGGTTCAGATCGCCAACCTCATCGCCATCGCTTGGGCTGCAGTCCTTTTCCTTACGGCGAGCCGAAAGCAATGGCGCACCGCATTCTTGCTGCTAATGCCGGCGCTTTGGGTGGCCCCCCAGGTCATCAACTACGAATCCGCGGGCGCCTTCCCTCAAAGCGACCGGTACCTGTATCTGCCTGTGTTCGCCTTTGCAGCCCTGGTAGCCCTGCTGATCGCCAGGTTGAAGAGGCCGGGTCTGATCGCCGTCCCCGTGGTCGTCATCGCCGCTCTGTATGGGGCCCAAAGCCACAAACTATTGGCCCCCTACAGCGACAACATCAGCTTTTTCCGCGCTGCGATCAAGGACAGCCCCACCGTTCCCGTGGGTTACTGGAGTCTCGGTCGGGAACTCCTCGGTGAATACAAGCGCGAGCAAAAGGTCGAATACGTGCACGAGGCCTTGATGCTCTACTGGCAATGTCTGGTGCTCGGACACGACTACGGGGACCGCGCCCCCAAGCTGGGACCCGAGGCCTCGGTCAAAGACCGCCTGAATGAACTCGAACCCCTCTTGACGGGTGGAGCCACCAAGATCAAGCCCGATCGAACCGTCATGGTTTCCGTGGAGGACCGCTTCCAAGGCAACATGGGCCAGGGTTGGGCTTTGACCTTCATCGGTGAACTTCCGCCCCAGTTCGACCACAATCCGGGCATTGAGGTGTTTACCCAAATCGTGGAGGGATTCCCCCACCGCCACGAAGCCTGGATCGGCCTGGGAATGGCCTACCTTTCCGCCCAGCGGTTGGACGAGGCCGAGAAAGCCGTTTCCCAGTCGATTCAAATCAACCGGGCCAACCCCGAAGCCTGGTTCGCACTGGGCGAAATCCTGCGCAAACGTGGCGATTACCGGGGAGCCAGAAACGCCTACGCGGAAGCCCGAACCTTCCGAATCAACAGCATCAAGGATCACTTGGAAGTGGTTCGCTGCTTGATCGACGGTGGCGAAGTGGATGCGGCGGACGTCGAAATTGAGCCCTTGATCGAAGAGCACGGGGAGCGTCCGGAAGTGTTGTACCTGCGCGGAATGCTGGCCGCTGTTCGGGGTCAATGGCCCAGCTCCCTGAACTTCTTCGACCAGGTGCTCACGGCCGAACCGCTCAATACCGACGCCCATCTGCAACGCGGGAAGGTGTTGACCCAATTGGGACGCACCACCGAAGCCGTCGCCGCACTCGGCCGTGTTTGCGAACTCGACAGCCGAAACTTCGAAGCCCACTCCATGCTGGGCAGCGTGCTCCTACTCGACGCGCAAACCGAAGATCAGGCACGCCAATACCTCCAGAGGGCCTACGGCCTCGGCGTCCCCGGCGTGGCCCGCGCACGGGTCCAAAGCCAGCTCCTGCAGTGGTTCAAGGACAGCGAAAGCACGCTCATGTCCTACATGCACATGGACGAAGCCAGGGGCGATTTCGAAGCTTGCCTCTTCTGGATCGAAGCCTTGATGCAGATCCCCGAGCCTTGGAAAGGTCTTCCAGACAGCATCGCTCGCATGGCGACGGTACACCTGACGGCGGGCAATAGCCTGCGGTCCTTGGGTGAAAAGGAGCGCGCGGTCGCGGCATTCCAGGAATCCATACGTCTGTATGAAGCCCAATTCTGGGCCCGATTCAACCTGGGTGAACTGCTGGTTGAATTGGAGCGCTTCAATGAAGCCGTGCCCCACCTGGAGCGCGCCATGGAAACCATCGAACAGGTTCCAGCAAAGGAAGGCCTCAGGCGCGCGGTTCGCACAACCTTGGGCCGGGTCCTAGAACTCGCCAAATCCAGGGGCCCTGAATTGATGGGACCTGCGCCCGTCGCTCCCAGCGGCGACTAGGCCCGACCGCACTGCACCGACCCGAATTCTAAGCCTGAGTGGATTCGAGCCGGGCTGCGGAAAAGCGCTCTAAACGTGAACAGCGGTCGAGGCAAACACCGGGCCGTCCACACAGCACTTGGCCACGGGCCAATCGCCGAACGGCCCATCCTCGGTAGTCCCCACGGCGCACCCGTTGCAGATTCCCACTCCGCAGCCCATGTAGGTTTCCAGGGAGATCCAAGACTCGAACCCGTTCTTGTCCGCGAAAGCCACGACGGCCTTCATCATAGGATCGGGCCCGCATGTGAAGACTTGAACGGGTCCGTTCTGGGCCTCTAGCATGCTTTCGCAGGCCTGAACCACGTTCCCATGAAATCCTTCGGTGCCGTCGTCGGTGGCGGCCACCACATTCACGCCCAGCTCCCGAAAGAGATCCAGGTCGTAGAGGAAGCCCTTGGTCCGGCCCCCATATACGAAGGTGATCAGCTCCGGAGCCACGCCCTGGGCCACGGCCTGCTGGATGGCCATGTAGAAGGGCGCTGATCCGATTCCACCTCCCACGAACCATTTGGCGCTGCCATCGGCCTTCCAGGCCGGCCAGCCGTTGCCAAGGGGCCCCACGACCAGCACCGGCTCACCCACACGGGTTTTCGCCAGGGCCTGGGTGCCCTTGCCCAGGGTCTTGACCAGGAATTCCAGGGCCCCGTTTTCATCCTGGCGATAGACCGAGAAGGGTCTGGGAATGGCCGGGGACAGGTCGTCCTCCCGGCGCAGCATGAAAAATCGCCCCGCCGCCAGGGCCGGGAATGGCTCGGGGAACGTCACGCCGAGCACGAACGCGTCGTCTCCAACCGGCCGAAGGGACTGGACCGTGGCCGATTGGACCTGGGTGTCGCTGGGGGGAGCTGCCATGGGCACAGTGTAACGGGGGCTCCTGGCGTGCCCAGCCAAACCCGCCCAAGACGCAATATTCCGGGCTAAAATTGCCGCCGGGACCCCGGTGCACATTAATCTGCTGGCCACCATGAGTTTGCTGATCCTGCACGACCTCAAAAAGCACTTCGGGGGACAAGAAGTCCTGCGCGGCGCTTCGTTGACCATCGAACCCGGAACCAAGGTCGGAATCGTGGGTCGCAACGGCGGCGGCAAGACCACCCTTTTCCGCATGATCACGGGGGAGGAAGTGCCCGATTGGGGCAAAGTGGTGCTGCGCAAGGGCGCACGCCTGGGCTTCGTGCCCCAGCATCCCGCCTTCGGCGGCAAGACCGTGCGCCAGTACGTGGAAAGTGGCCTGGACGAGGCCCGCGAAACCGCCAAGGAATTGGAGGCCATCGGCGAAGCCATGGGCCATGCGGAGGGCAAGGAACTCGAACGCTTGATGAAGGAGCACGATCGCCTGACCGAACGGGTGGAGGAACTCGGCGGCTGGGAAACCGAGCGCATCTCCGAGACCGTACTGTCGGGCATCGGCCTCGATCCTGAGCTCTGGGAACGCCAGGCGGACACGCTTTCAGGAGGCGAAAAAAACCGGGTAGCCCTGGCCAGGGAACTGGTCTGTGGTCACGACCTTTTACTCCTGGATGAACCCACCAACCACCTGGACCTGGTGGGAATCGAGTGGATCGAACGCTACCTGCGCGAAATGCGCGGCGCCGTATTGGTTATCAGCCACGACCGTCGACTACTGGAGAATTCCGTCGAGCGCATCCTGGAACTGGAGCGCGGCGAGTTGAACAGCTATCCGGGCAACTATTCCAAGTATGTGATGCTGCGGGAGGAGCGCTTCGAATCCGAAAGCCGCGCCTACGAGCAACAGCAGATCATGCTCAAAAAGGAAGAGTTGTTCATCAAAAAGCACATGGGCAGTCAGCGAACGGCGGAGGCCAAAGGCCGCGCCAAGAAACTCTCCCACGTGGAACGACTGGTGCAGCCCCACCACGATGTTCGCAAACCCCGCATCGGCGCCCCCGAAGCCCTGCGCGGCGGCGAAATGGTTTTGCAATGCGAAAACCTGTCCGGAGGCTACGGCGAAAACGTGCTGTTCCGGGATGTGACCATTCGAATCGCACGCGGCCAGCGCATCGGCATCGTGGGGCCCAACGGCGCGGGCAAATCCACCTTGCTCAAAGTCCTGGCGGCGCAACTCGAACCGCTCGCAGGTGAAGTCCTGCGAGGGCACGGCGAAAAGGTCGCCTACTTCGATCAAAACACTTCGCACCTGCGCAGCGACGGCACGCCCAGCTCGGAAATCTTCCGCCACTACCCCACCATGACGGACCTGGAGATTCGCAACCACTTGGCGAAATTCCTTTTCCGCGGCGACGAGGTCGACAAATCGGTCAGCGCTCTCTCCGGTGGCGAACGCGCCCGTGTGGCCCTGGCCCTACTGGTTCTGCAAAAGCCTAGTTGGATGGCCTTGGACGAACCCACCAACCACCTGGATCTGCCCAGCCGCACCGCGCTCGAGGAGATGCTGTCCGAATTCCAAGGCGCGCTGGTCTGCATCAGCCACGACCGTGAATTCCTGGACGACCTGTGCAATCACACGGTGGAACTTTCCCCCGAGGGTGTGGTCGAACACAAAGGCGGCTACACCTCTTGGCGCCAGTGGCGCGATGAGCAGAACGAATCCTCCGCCGAAGCCCGCAGGGCTGCCAAGGAAAAGCAACGCAAGGCCGATGCTGCCGCAGCAGAATCTGCCAGCAAGCAAAGCGCCCAGAAATCCTCCGGAGGCGCGCCACGCAATCCCTACAAGTTCAAAAAACTGGAAGAGCGCATCATGAAGCTTGAAGAGACTCTAGAAAAACTCAACGAGTCCATGACCGACGAAAAAATCTACAGCGACGCTGAAGCCATGACCGACGTGCAATACCGCATCGCCGAAGTGGAAAGCGAGCTCGAAGACGCCAACGAAGAATGGATGAATTGGGGCTAGGCCCCTCCCCGTTTCCAACACAAACCAAAAGCCCCGAATCAACGTGCAACAGTTCATCGACTCCATCGAAGCCGCCATTCAAGAAGCCACCGGTCTGGAAGCCGGCTCCTTCAAGCTGGAAAAGCCGCGCAACGCAGCCATGGGGGACTTTGCCTTCCCCTGCTTCCTGCTGGCCAAGCGCGACAAGGGCAACCCCGCTAAAATCGCCGGGGAGCTCGCCGCCAAGCTGAACGAAAACTTCGACGGCATCGAAGCCATCGCCACCGGCCCCTACCTTAACTTCAAGGTGCGCCGCACGGACTTGGCCAAGGCCATCCTGGGCGACATCCTCGGCCAGGGCGCAAGTTTCGGCAATTCCAAGCAAGGCGAGGGCAAGACCGTAGTCATCGACCTGTCCTCCCCCAACATCGCCAAGCCCATGTCGGTGGGGCACCTGCGCTCCACCGTGATCGGCGCCGCCATCCAGCGTCTGCACGACAAGCTCGGCTACAAGACCGTGGGCATCAACCACATCGGCGACTGGGGCAGCCAATTCGGCAAGTTGGTGGCCGCCGTGGATCGCTGGGGCGACACGGTGGATCTGGAGAAGGATCCGATTCCTTCGCTGTTGAAGCTGTACGTGCGCTACCACGAGGAAGAGGAAGGCGACCCCGAGCTGCAAGAGGCAGCACGCGAAGCCTTCCGCGAACTCGAAAGTGGCAAGGACGGCCACGTGCGCGGTATCTGGCGCAACTTGACCGAGCTCTCAATGAAGGAATTCGACCGCACCTATGCGCGCTTGAACGTGACCTTCGACGAAGTGCGCGGAGAGTCCTACTACGAGGATCACTTGGACGCCACCGTCGATCGCATCGTGGCCGCTGGCGTAACCGAGGAATCCCAGGGCGCCCTGATCGTGAACCTGGAGCAATTCGGCGAACACGTGCCGCCCTGCCTCCTGCGCAAGACCGACGGCACCACCCTGTACGCCACCCGCGACATGGCCGCCGTGTTCCACCGCCACGAGCTCTACAACTTCGACCGCTGCCTGTACGTGGTCGGTGGCGACCAGCGCCTGCACTTCCAGCAGCTCAAGCACGTGCTCGACCGCATGGACATCGATTGGGAGAGCCGCGTGGAGCACATCGACTTCGGCATGCTACGCCTGCCCGAGGGCAAAATGAGCACGCGCCAGGGCAAGGTCGTATTCCTGGAGGACGTGCTCGATCGCGCGGTGGAAGAAGCACGGAAAATCATCGACGAAAAGAACCCCGACCTGGAAAGCGCCGGCGAAATCGCCGAGATGGTCGGCGTGGGCGCCGTGGTCTTCAACGACCTCAAGCGCGAACGCACCAAGGACATCGAATTCGTCTGGTCCGAAGTGCTCTCCTTCGAAGGCGACACCGGCCCCTACGTGCAATACACCCACGCCCGCCTGGCCTCCATCCTGCGCAAGGCCGAACCCGGAGCCATGGAAAACGCCGACTACGCCTGCCTGGAAGAATCCTCCGCCCTGCTGCTCACTATGGGTAACTTCCCCGCAGTCCTGCAACGCGCCGCCACCAAAGCCGAACCCTCCGAAGTCACCCAATACCTCCTCGCCCTAGCCCGCGAAGTCAACTCCTGGATCGCCGCCAACCGAGTCCTCGGCCAGGAAGCCCCCACCACCGCAGCCCGATTGCAAGTCGTCGCCGCTGCCCGCCAAACCATAAACATCGGCCTCGGCGTGCTGGGCGTGGGCGCCCCGGATTCCATGTAGGCCGCACCTCTTACTCAATCTGCCACCGCCCGGCGTTGCTACCCCCCGAGGGCATTGCAACGCCGGGCGGTGGCCTTTTTTGACCCCAGCGAACCTGGGAGGATCGATGTGGACCCGTGCCAGAGCGGTGTGGTTTTCTCCGAGCCTCGCTCCATGAATCAGGTCACCAACCCCCATTCACCAAGTTCAGTCCAATCGCACAGCACGCCGCCTTGGCAATTCCCCACCTGATTCCCTCCCAAGTTTGCCGAATTCACCTGCCACCCAATGAACGACCCCCGGTCTCTAATGGGTGAGCCCACTTGCCAGCCCAGCCGATTCCCCGCCCCGGGTCCGGCGCGCCCAATCCCAGTCCGGCCCTCTCAAGCAGATCTTGCGCACCCACCTGCGCACCTTCCTAGATCGCTCAAAAGGCTCCGACACCCCGCGCTCCCTGCCCTCCCACATCACCCGCGAGCTACACGCCTTCGTCCGCTGCGGAGACCCCACCTTCGGCTTCGCCCGCCTGCGCTGCCCCTCCTGCCTCTTCGATCAGCTCATCCCTTTTTCCTGCAAGGGCCGAGGCTTTTGTCCTTCCTGCGCAGGCCGACGCATGGCCGCCATCGCCGCACACCTCACCGACCACGTTCTGCCCGATCAGCCCCTGCGCCAGTGGGTCCTCTCGCTACCCTGGGCCCTGCGCATTCATCTCGCCTGCAGTCCCTCCCTCACCCGCGACGTCGCCCGCGCCTTCCTGCGTGCCGTCTTTGCCTCCTACGCGCGCCG
>JARGOW010000065.1 GCA_029212955.1 Planctomycetota bacterium
CCCAGGCAGAACGCGACGAGGCCTTGCAAGCCCTGCGCTGGATGAGATTGCTCTACAACGTGGACGAAGATCACATCCACGTGCACGGGGTAAGCCGGGGCGGACACCTGACCTGGGATCTGGGGCTTCGCCACCGGGACCGATTCGCTTCTTTGATACCTGCCATTGGCGGCCCCACATGGATCATAGAAGAGGGTCGCAACAACATGCGGTTCACGGAAAATCTCTGGGACATGCCCATTCGTGACTTGCAAGGGTCCAGGGATGACTATCGTTTGCTGAGGAATTTGAGGCGCGCCTTTCAGCGCCTCGAAGTCATCGGCAACACCAATGCACACCTGGTGGAGTTCGAAGACCTCGGGCACAACTTCCGAACCGACACGATTGACTGGGCCGGCTTCGTGGACAACAGTCAACGCGCTCCCCTTCCAACGAGAGTCTTGATACGAGCGTCCCAAGGCACGAACGAACGCAACGCATGGCTTCGGGTGGACAAGGTCGAGCGTGGGATCCAAGAGGTTTTCCCCCTAACCGTGAGGCCGAACGTTTGGAACGTCTTAGAGGAAGGTGAAAAAGCTCGCTACGTCCAGGACATGGCCGACAGCAAGACAGGTCAGGTCATTGCAGATCGACATGCGGACGGCAAATTTCAGATTCAGATGGATGGCATCAAACAGGTGAGTTTGATGCTGCCAATGGAGTGGATCCCAGAGGACGGTAAGGTCTGGGTTTCCACCGGCAAGGCGAGCAAAAAGCGGAAGGTTCGAGTCTCAACCCAAGTTCTGCTGCAGGACTTTGTGGAACGCTTCGATCGCAATTTCCTGCCCGTGGGCGTTGTCACCGTAAAGCGTTAGCCAGCTACATTCCCGGCGTCCGCGGCCCAGGTAAAGTCGAGTCCCCGCCGTCCATCAGCCTGGCATTTTCGAGCCGAACGACTCCCGCAGGCCCCGGGCCCCCCGTGCCCCGCCGCCTCACACTCCGGCCATTCTGCCCCTATGGAAAATGGGCGAATCCCCCAAGTAGGTTTGGGGGATTCGCCGAGAATCCGGGGCTAATAAAATGGCAGGCACCCGAATTCTGTGGGAATTGGACCGCACTGATTTCTTGGCCAAGTCGGCGGCCGCCCTCTTCAGCTGCGCTAGCACCCTGGAAACGACCTTCCACACTCAAAGTGGAACGAACCCAACAGGGTTCACGGACAGGCTCACGTAAGAGGGAAACCACACGCACATTGGCCAAGCGTGATCTAGGCCCGGATTCCCTCAGGAAAGCCTCAAAAATCTACTTTTGTGCCCAGGCCGGCTTGCTCCGGGAACCGGACCGGACCGCCAGCCCACAAGCCAACCACAAGGCCAAGACCATCGGTTGCAAAGCCATGCCCCACGCAGCCCCAGCAAGTCCATAGGTTCCGACCACCGTCGGAGCGACCCCCGCCACAAGAATGGCCAGGGCGCCGTAGCACCAAAACAGGGCCCGGGTCTTGCGCAGGGTCCGATAGGCCACGGAATATAGGGTGTACAGAAAGCTGCTCGCCGGCAGGAATGCCAACCCCATGAGCATTTCACGTGCACCCTCCGGGGGTGTTTTGCCAAACACAAGGACCAGGCAAGGTCCTGGGATCCAAAGCAGACAAACCACAAGCAACCCCACGGGCACAAACCCCTTCAGGGCAAATCCACGCAAGTAACGGAACAGACCCCGTTCCCCATCCCGTCCCGCTTCCACGGCGGCCCCCGTCGGCAAAACACTCTCCATGGCGGCCAGCCCGAGATTGGCAACTCCGACGATCGCCTGTACGCCCCGAACAATCGCCAGCGAGGAGGGTCCAAACTGGGCCGCAACCGCCAGCAGAAATCCATTGGAAGCGACCCATCGAACGACAGCCATACCCACGAGCCAGCGGCCAAAACGCCAATGCCTCAGGGCCATGGCCCGTAGGGGCAAAGACCTGACGCCACGTCCCTCAAACCCCATCCACGAATAGCCCGCCGCGGCCCCCCATGCGGCAGCTTGAATCAGGAGAATGGAGTGCAAACTCCAATCCAATAGGGGTCCGAGCCACACGATCGCAAGAAACCCACCGCCTTGACCAATGGCATCCGAAACCAGGGCCTGGCGTCGCTCACCCACAGCAAACGCCGCCCCCCGCAATTGCATTTGAAGCGCCCTTGCCACCAGGAAAAAAGCGAAACCCACCGCCACCAGCGCGCTGCTGCCCAATCCGAAGACCACCAACGCAGCCAGGGCAGACGCCATCCCCATACAGCCCACAGCCAGACGCCAACAACCCGATAAATAGGCGCGCCGGCGCTGACCAATCCGCGATCCCAAGAGGGTTTGCATGGGCTGAAGCAGCAGGGCCTGAACCACCCCCAAACCCCACATCCACCCCAGGGCGAGTAGGGAATACACTCCAAAACCCTCCAGGCCCATGCCCCGTATTAAGACCAGGGTCGTGAGGAAGGCGAAACCGCTGAGCACGCCCTGGTCCAATAGAACCAACGAACGACTGCCCCACCGAGTGCGCAGATAGCTCGCCATTCCCGCTAGCCCGCAGCCTTGTTGGATTCGGGAAGCGTGCTGCGCGGCGTCCGATACACCTCGTGTACGAGCAACTCATGGTAGCCCTTGGCGACCCGATCCCAGCTGTAGTGATTCATAGCCCGATCCCGGGCCCCATCCCCGATCATGCGGCGTTGGCGTTCGGGAGCTTGCTCTGCCGCGTGCAGCTGTTGACCAAGATCCTCTTCATCCACGAAATAGCGCCCCATGGATTCCAAGACCTCCCGATTGAACGGATTGTCGTGGGCCAGGATGTAGTTCCCACAACCCATGGCTTCGAGCAAGGATGGGTTCGTGCCGCCCACGCTGTGCCCATGCAAATACAATTGGCTGTGGAAGCGCAAGGAGCGGAGAACTTCCGGGTCGTAAACCGGACCGAGGAACCGAACCAACGGACAGGCCTGCGCCATGACGCGCTTCTGCCACGCGTTGTTTTGACTGGTATTGGAAACCACGATCAATGGGGCACCGCCGGTCCGATTCGCCGCCGCCCGCACAATTTCGAGCACGTGGTTTTCGGGCTCGAAGCGACAGACCATTAAGTGATAGCGGCCCGCTTCCAATCCAAGCGCTCGAAGGGGTTCCACGCTGGGCGCCTTGACCACCAATGGAGCGCCATAGGCCAGGACGGATATGGAAGCGGAAGGATTTCGACGGGTTTGCACTTCGTCGGCCAAAGCCTGGTTGTCGAATACGAGGCGATGGGCAGCCTTGCAAGCGATGCCTTCCATGGCCTTGAGCCAGGTCCGCGCGAACCAGCCCCACTTGGACCGCCTCCACTCCAAACCGTCCATGTTGATCCAAACCCGGCGTCCAAACAGTCGGGGAATCCAACAGGCAAAGCTGGAACCATAGCCCAGCATGTAAACCACGTCGTAGCCCTTCCGGGCGCGAAACAAGCTGCCCACTTCGTACAACATGCGACCCAGTGGCCCACGTCCGGGCACGCGCACGTACTCCAAGCGAACGCGACCGAGTCGCATGGAGCGGCCTCCCTTCGTGGCCTCGCAGAACACGGTGACCTCGGCACCTTGTGCACTCAAACGCAGGGCGATCTCCTCGGCAAACGTCTCAAATCCCCCATACCTCGCGGGTATTCCGCGGGATCCGAGGATCGCGATGCGCATGGGGCGCTTTGTAGATGTGTCCGGGGAAGAAGACATGGATGCAGACGGGTATCTGCGACGAACGCAAGCCGATCCTCCGGGCAGGGATCCGGAGAAAAGGTGGAAGAAGGTCCAGGTTAGAGACTGGGATGGGACCCTTTTCTATCGGAAGAAAGGGCTTCCTTCCCAAGTCGAAACTTTGGTCTGAAAGACGATTCAGCGCCGTTCGTGGCTGTTTCGAGCTGGTATGACTATAGGTTTCGCCGCAAACGAGTCGTTGTTGGGGCCCGCACCGATAGGGTCCGCGGCCCGATCAAGGGCGCCAATACAGTACCTCTACGCCGCCCAATCGGTGTATGGCCCCGTTGAAGCCGTTTCCCTCAACTCAACAGCCCCCGAAAAGCGGCAACCCATCGGTTGATCGCTTTGAGAAATTGAGCAGCAACCCGGATGATTCCTAAAGACAGGACGGTTTTTGTCGATAACAGGCCCGGTCCCGCATTCCCGGGTACCGACATTCCCCAACCAGCATTTTCGTCCCCCCATGCTGCGATTCCCCGCAACGGCAGTGATGCTCGTTTGTGCCGCCTTCGTCGGTTGTGCAAGCCCGCCCGATCCTGTCTCAAACTCCCAAACCCGAACATTTTCGTTCGACGCGACTCCCCAGGCGCTGACCTTGGGTGCGGGTGACGTGCTATCCGTCCGAGTGCTTGCACACCCGGAATTGTCCTCGGGCCCGAACCATATCCGCGTGGATGCACAGGGTTTCCTGCATCTTCCGATGATCGGAGCGGTTCAGGTTTCGGGGCTGCTGGTTGGGGATTTGCGCGGTCGACTGACCGAGGCCTTTGGTAAGTACCTCCAGAATGCGGATGTCTCCGTGAACCTGGTAGAAAACAACTCCCAGATCTACTACCTGCTGGGCCATGTGAAGTCCCCGGGGGCCAAGCCCCTGGATCGCTCCCTCACAGCCCTTGAAGCCACTTCCGCCGGTGGGCACTTCCTAAGAGGAGCCGATCGCTCTCACATTTTCCTCCTCCGCCCGCAGGCCGATGGCCTGGAAACCCACGGCTTTGACCTCCAGCAACCCGGCCCTGAATCGCTGGTGCGTGTGCGATCCGGCGACGTGATTTTCGTGCGGCAAACCGGCGTTGACAACTTCCAAGAGGATTGGCTTCCGATCCTTGCAAGTCTGGGCATCACTGCGCGTGTCTTGGCTGAAGACTCGATTTTCGAGTAAGGCAATTTCCATGGTGCATTCCAACGAACCGTTTGAAGTAGCCGGGGGCGACGATTGGGCAGGACTGACCAGTCTGTGCTCTCTGGTACGCCGCTATCCCGTGCGGATATTCCTGGTAACGGCCCTGGCCACTGCAGCGGGTTTCGCCATCTCCAAAGCGCGCCAGCCGAGTTTCGAGAGCAGCGTCTATGTGGGCCTCGACGATTGGCAATCCCGGAACCCGGTCTTGAAGGGTCTCGAGATCCCCACCAGCAACGGAGATACCAAGCACGCATTCTCCATCCTTCGCTCCCAAGAGGTGCTCGAATTGGTCGTGTCCGGGAAGGAAAAGGGGCCCGAAGACTTCCGCATGGGCCTCACCACCTGGGTGGAAGAGCAACCCACGACCCTCACCCAAAGCCATCCAAGGACAGGGCATTCCACCTCGATCCGCGCGCGGTTGGATGCCCCGACGGGCACCGAATGGGTTTTGTACTTTGACGATTCGAACCACGTGAGCGTGGCGCGCGCCTCCCGTGCACGCGGACCTTGGCTGCGATCCCTGGGAACCGGATTGGCCAACCAGGTCCAACGAATTGAATTGGGTGACGGTCCCACCCACACCGTGTTCGGACATGGACTCACCCTCGACGTACAGGGTGATCTCACCGGTCGAACCTTCAGCCTGCAAACGCTGTCCAAGGATCAGGCCATCGAACGCCTGCGCTCCAGGGTTTCCTTGCACGCACCGGACGAGCGCAAGCAAGTCCTTAAGGCTTCGGTCCGATGCTCCCAGGCCGGGCAAGCCCAGGAACTGGCCTCAGCTTTGTCCCATGCATTCCTGCACCACGAAAGCCACAAGCTCCAGGAACAGGCCCGATCCGTGGTGGAATACATCGGCAGCGAATTGGTTGTACGCCAATCCGAGCTGGCTGCTGTGGATTCAGAAATTGCAACACTGCGGGAGAGCAACCCCGACTTGGTCGGTTCCCAGGACACCCTCGAGCGCCTGATCCTGCGCCAATCCACCGCTCAAATTTCCCTGGACGAGGCCACGCAATCGGAAGAATACTTGGCTGCAATCCTCGGCAAGGGAAGCCTGGAATCCACTTCCTTGATCACGCTTCGACGCGTGGCTAAGAGCGACCAGGTGGACCGCTGGCTGGACCGCATAGACGAGCTGCAGAACCTTACCTTGGGAGTGCAAACCGCCGAATCGGAAACCACAACAAAAGCCCTGGCGGACCGGCTGCAGGCCCTGGCATTCGAAGAACAAACCGCACGGCGCTACGCCGAGCTGTTCGAGAAGCGCTTGCAAGACTTCTTGACCGGGGACCAGGGAAACCTGGAAGCCCTTCTCGATGACAATGGACAGGACCTGGTGCAAATCAAGCCAATCCTTGAATTGACCGTCCGGCCCTTCCGCCAGGCGCAGTCCAAGCTGGTAGCCACCCGCGAGGTGTACACCGATCTTCACCCGGATGTGATCGCCGCTAGGGCCGAGTTGGAACTACACGAGACGCGCCTCATTTCGGCGTTGGAGGCCCATGGAGAGACTCTTTGGGAAAACCACGCTCGCGCCAAGTCCGCCATGCAACCAATTGCTGCACGCATGGCCTCCGCCCCGGAAGAGGTGCGCGAACATTGGGCCGAAGGCCAAGCCGCCCTTTGGTCCAAGGTCAAAGACGCCCTGCATGCCCAGCACGAACACGCTCGATCCCAAGTCGAATTGCGTCGCCATGAGTACGGCGCCCTAACCGACCGGATCCAACGGCTTCCGATGGACCGCAATCAATTGGAAGGCCCCCTTGTCGCAAGGAAAGCCCTCGCTGACAAGGTCCATCAATTGATCGCCAAGCAGGCCGACGCCGAAGTCGCCCTAGCTGGCCTGCACACGGCGGCCAATGTTCTCGAACCCGCTTCCACCCCCAGACTCAGGCAACCCCATATGGGTCGACTGGGCGCGCTGGTTGGGATGTTGATCGGTTTGCTTGCGTCCCTGGGTTGGGCCCAGTTCGCCGCGCAACGAAAGCTTCAGCGCGAAGCCCGTGATGAGCACCTCGGTGCGCGCAGGGCCCTTCTAAAAATACCCGTACTTTCCCGCATGATTCGGGCCTGCGCGGACGACAACTTTGCAGTTGGGCATCCCATGCATCCCAACACGGAAGGTCCCGCCTTCGACGCCCTCCGACGTTTGCGAGTTCAGTTGAATCGACTCGCACGAAGAAACATAAACACTTCCCTTCTGGGGATCACGAGCTTGGTGGCCGAACTCAATGAGTTCGGGATGGAGGAGGAGCCATCCCAGTGCCGCTTGGTAAAGGATCCCTGGGAGGGGAGTTACCCCACGCACACCTCGAGCATGGTCACTTCGACCATCGGTGCGCTTGGAATCTGCCACGCCCTCGCTAGCAAGCGCGTCCTCATTGTGGACGCCAATGTGTTCGGCGACAGCCTCACGACCCAATTGGATCTGGTTGCCAACCCGGGCTTGGCCGAATGCCTAACCAGCGGCGACGCCTGGCAGAGCCATGTGGTTTCCCTGGAATCGAACGAGCTCGACGTGCTCCCCTTAGGATTGAATTCGGGGGAGGACGACGAACTGTTGGAGCACCCCAAATGGGGAGTTCTCCTCCAGGAACTTCAACACCACTACGATGTGGTTCTTGTGGAGCTGCCGGGGGTCCATGACGCCCCACGCCTGGCACATTTGACCCGCCAATTGGGCTCGTTGATGGTGGTGGAAAACGCTCGCCTACGCATCGACTCGGAGGAAAGCTCCCGACTGCTTGGACCCCTGCGCCGCTCTGGAACCCGACTGGCTGGCACGTTTGTGGCCATTCGTGGGCGGCAGAAAAGCCACAAGAGGGCCGCCTAGGCGGGCTTTCTCTCCCATTGTAAGAGATTGCCGTACATGGTCACGGCAAACACGGCCCCTCGTAGCAAGGCGGTCTGGCCGGTTTTCCGGCCCCGTTTTCCAACCAACCCGACTCCATGACCATGAAGAACTCATCGCTTCTCCTGTTGGCAGCCCTGCTGCCCCTGGCCGCGTGCCAAACGTCCGATAAGGACGTTCCCGCCCAAGACGCTCCCGCCGCCCACTCCGAAACCGTCGAAGGCATGGCCATGTCTAGCTTCCAGCTAGCCAAGGTTCCGTGAGGCGGCTGCACCGCCACCGTGCGTGGCGCCCTAAAGCCCTTTGAAAGCCTGGAAATTGTCGACCTGAAGGTTGGAAAAAAGGACTTCTCCGTGAAGTACGACAAGGACAAGGTCAACCCCGATCAGATCATGGCTGCGATCGAAAAGGCTGGCGAAAAGCTAAAGCAGACCAAGTAATCAAAGGCTTGGTACAACACACAAGGACCTCCTCTCGCTGCTGCGGGAGGAGGTCCTTTGCGTTGAACTCTCAAGGCTTGCAGGGCATGTTTGGAAATCGCTTCTTGCGCAGCCAAACCACCGTTCGGTAGGCCCATGCCATGACCGGACCCATGCCGGGCCAACGCATGGCCCGGAAGGGAAAGCGCAGGGGCCCCGGCGTCTCGAGAACCCACAACAGGGCCTTCTCCCCCAATCGGCTAACTCCTGTGCTCGGTTCGAACGCCACCATGCCCTTGGCGATCCCCGCTTCCCAAACCATCTCGCGTTCCTTGCCTTCGAGCTCCTGCCAGGTCCGGCTTTGGTGCGCCGGTAAGTGTCCCTTCGTGATCAACCGCCCCACATAAAAACGGCACCAGGGGCAATCCCCATCGTGCACAAGGAACGGCGCCTCGGATTCAGGCGACGCCAAACCCGCGTACAGGGGCTCTACGATTTCGTCCCCAGGCCGGGGCTTTCCGTCCGATTGGGACACTAGGCCTGAGCCCCCCCATACCGCTTGCGAAACAGGGCGCGAGCCAGCATCCAGGTCACTGCGCCAATCGCCAATAACACCACGATCTGCAGCCAAAATCCGCCCAGCTCCTCGCTGGGCATGAGGCTCTTCCCATACCAAAGGGCTCCGTGATACGCATCCATGGACCACGCCGTCACAGTGAAATTGCCCAGGGTTTGGAAGAAATCGGGCGTCATCTCCCGGGGGAACCAAGCTCCTCCCAGCGCACTCATTGCCAGAATTAGGAGCGTGGAAGTCCCCTCCAATTGCTTCCTCGTTTCAGCAAAAGCCGCCAACATCATGCCCATCCCTGAAACCGCCACCACCGTGGCCAGGGAAATGATCACGATGGAATCCAAGTGCTCGATCACCGGCACATCGAAGACGATCGCGCCAAAGACAAACAACACGGCTAGCTGCATCAGGCCAATGCTCACCAAGAACAGGGTCTTACCAAGCAAGATTGCATTCGCCGCGGAAGGAATCAGCAGCAAGCGCTGAAGCGTACCTTGTTCCTGTTCATCGAGCAAAGTGCCCGCACCCGCCACCAAACTGAACATGAGCATCATGACCGCCATCGCGGCAAAGGCATGGGAAACCCCCGCATTCTTCGGGGGCCCGTCCGCGTTTTGCACCACGTCCTCCGATCGCACCCCAAGCATTTCCGGCACATCGTTCAGGAAGTCCATTCCGCCCCCGGCGGTTGCGGTTTCCCCTTCATCCTGGCCAGCTTCCACTTCGGCCGGCTCTTCCAAATCAACCACTCGGGTCAGCAGATTCATGCCCGTGTCCATTGTATTGAATAGGGCTTCCGCCCGATCGAGCCCGGACTCGGGGAATCCGACCAGGCCCAAAAAGTTTCGGAAGATCGCGTTCTTTGCGGGCTCTAGGGTGGCCTCCACCAATACGGGCAACATACGAGCAGTGATGACCTGCTGGGATAGTGCGCGGGAGGGGTCACGCAGAAGGTGGGTGACCGGAACTTCGCCCGCTGCCAGGGATGCCCCATACCCCGCATCGATCACGAAGGCTGCAGCCACATCCCCATTGCGAACCGCCGCCCGGGCATCCTCGCTGAGAGTCACCTTCAGTCCGTCGGCACCCTGCAATACCGACAAGAGCTTTGCGCTGCTCTCAGACTGGTCCAGATCCTGTACCAGGAGGCCCAGGTCTTTGATCCCCCCACCGGAACCGCCCCCCGTCATGCCACCCATGGCCACGCCAAAAACGGACGCCAGAACGATGGGTAGAACCAGGGTCAACATGAGCCCCGTACGATCCCGTGCAAAAATGCGCAGGTCCTTGATCGCCAATTGAATCGAAGTACGCAGCATGATTAGGCCTCCTGCCCATTGCCGTCACGGAGAGCCTTCCCCGTGGTTGCCAAGAAAATGGACTCCAAGTCCGCACCGCGGCCTTGCAGCTGACATGGGATGCCATGTTTCCTCGGCTTCTGCGGCGCGTTGGGGGTCCTCGAGTTCCAGCTGGGAGACCCGCTGATCCTTGACCCCCGGCAGGTGCTGAAGTTCGTCCAATGTGCCCTGAACAACGGCCTTCCCCTCGTCCATGATCACGATTCGATCGCACAGGCGTTCGATCTCCCCCATCATGTGGGTCGTGTAGATCAAACTTACCTGACCCCGCAAGCCTTCGATCATGTCGAACAGATGATTGCGCGATTGGGGGTCCACACCGACGGTGGGCTCATCCAGGAGGACAAGATCCGGTTCGTGGAGCAGCCCCACCACCAGGTTCAAGCGACGCTTCATGCCACCCGAGAAGCCTTGGACCAAATCCCCAGCGCGATCTTCTAGGCCCGAGACCTGCAGCGCCCACTGGACCCGGTCGACCTTGTGAGTCCCGGTCAACCCGTGCATGCCCGCAAAGAAGTTCAGGTTCTCCAACGCCGTCAGGTTGTCGTAGATCGCCAATTCCTGGGGAACCACTCCCAATCGGCCCAGGATCTGGGTGCTGCCCTTGTTGGGGTCATGCCCCATGACGCTGAGCTGCCCCCCATCGCGCTGCTCCAGGCACGCGATCAACCGCAGAGTTGTGGTTTTACCGGCACCATTGGGGCCCAAGAGCCCCAGGAATTCACCCTTCTCCAGGTGTAAGTCCGTCCCCTTGAGAGCCTGGATTTCGCCGTAGCGCCGCTCCAAGCCCGAAGCTTCGATCACATGTGAACTGCTCATGGCTGCAGGATACTCGCCCGGCCTCCAAACCTTTCGTGGAATCTTCTCCCCGTGCGAGAGCGGACAAATACCCTGCGCCCGCTTTCAGGAATCGGCAAACTCGCTATCCTTGGCAGCGCGCTCCTTTGACTGATTCCCGCCCATTCCCGGCACGCCTTCAACAGTGCCTTCCCCCGTTCACAGACCCA
>JARGOW010000066.1 GCA_029212955.1 Planctomycetota bacterium
CTGGGGATTGGATTCGATCTAACCAAGTCGAGCCCTCAAGAATACAAGCAGCGCCGGTGGCATCCACCGGCGCTGCCTTTCTTGACCCGGCTGGTCTGGTTCAAAGGAAGCACCCCCGTGCTGTGCCAGTTTTCACGGCTACAACCCGGGGGTGCATTTGGGGCAACCTGGCCCAATCACGCGGGGGAGATGTTTCGATCTCCCTGTTGTGACGGGCTGGCGAACCCAGTTTGACTACTGGAACACCACCGAGATGGCGCTGGTGAAGTTCGCCGTGCTGGCGGGCGTGTCCCGGAACCAGCCTTGGAAGTACCAAGTTTCGCCGGCGAGGATCGGCGTCGGGCCAAAGGGGGTAGGAGTCGTTGCTAGATCAAGTGCCAAAGTTGCTTGGCCGGAAGCGTCGGACATGAAAATCTGACTGGCCCGGTTGTAGCGTCCGATGGTGTTGGACAGGCAAAGGGTGCCGGCGAATCCCCCAGCGTTTGGGGTGACTCCCGAACCGGTTCCGTTGACAAAGATGCCAAACTCACCCGGGGGCAAGTCGGTGGCCACCAGGGTCAGGTTGTTGGCATCAACGAAGCTGCTACCAAAGGCGCTGATACGGCCCGGCTGGCCCGTGGAGTTGGGCACGGCGGGGTTGCAATACTCGGTACCCAATCCGTCACAGGTCACGTCCAGGAATAGGCCCGGGCTGCCCAGGTCCCCACCGGTGGAGACGTAGCTGCCAAAGGCGTCCGAGGCCATGGCCAAGGTCGCACCAAACGGGTTGTTGGTGCCCATGGATTGGGCGCACAACTGGCCGCTAGCGTCCTTGGTGCGAACACTTCCGGGGAAGTCCTCATCTCCATAGGTCAACCGTTCGACCAAATCTCCGGAAGCGTCGTAGATGTTGATTTCATCGTTGCGGCCAAGGTTGGCTTCGCTGGTGGGTCCAACGACGACCACACCAGCAAGGCCCCAGGCAGTACCGAAAAGGACCGGGTCTTCATCGGTGATGACGATGCTCTGCCCGGGCATCACGATGCCAGCGGCGCTGAGGTCGAAGCTGCCTGCAACGTTGGATTGGTCATCCATGCTCCAGCCGGCCATGTCCACGGGGGCGGAACCAGTGTTTGTAAGCTCGACAAATTCGCCATCGCTACCGCTGTACAGGAATTCAGTGATACGCATTCCGCTGTAACCGAACAGGTAGTTGATCTTGGCGGGTTGCAGCTCGGTCAGAGCGGGTGAGAACATCACCGATCCATACGCGTTGTTGGCAGTGGCGGCCACGTAGTAGCTAACCTCTTGGCCAGAAACCGCAGAAACGGGTAGTTGCACCCCATAGATGCCATCGCCGGCAGCGGAGTCACCATTGAGGCCATCATCGAACATGGCGACTCTTTGGTAGGAGCCAGGGGTCGCCAGGTAAAAGAGTTCGACCGATGCGATGGGATCCACATTGACACCCACGCGTGCCGTGACATAGACAGCATCGCTCGGATCGGGGGTCGTGGGCTCGTGGGATACCCAAGCAATCGTGGGAGCCGGAGAAAGTATCTCAGGATGGTTGCTGAGCAGACTCTCTCGTTGGTTTACAAAGGGTTGAAGCCCCACAACGGCGCCACCACCGGGACCGGGGCCCCCAAGGTTGACCGAACCGGTGAAGTTGGTCACGAAGTTGGCGTAGGAATAGATCTTTTTGGGGTCCGTGGCCACGTGTGCTTCGATCAGCGCGCGTGAAGCCAGAATGTCAACACTCAATTGGTTCCAGTCGAACTCTTCCAAGGCGGTGCGCATGTGCGCCATATAGCGCGCGCGCAACTCCGGATCGGAGAGCAGATTGTTCAAAAACGGCTTGTTGGCTGCGTTGAAGTTGTAGTCAATCGCCCAGGTGGGGGAGTGGAAGGACTCGTTGCCGTCGGTCTGCAGAAGATGGGTGCGGCCATCGACGGGGTTGCGGTACATGGTGAAGTCTGCGCCCTTGTTGATATAGCTATCGTCGTCGGCGAACAGGTTTTCGAGGACCACCGACCAAATCGAAGGGTCGATCGCAACCACGGTATCCGCCTGCTCCCAGTTGGAAGGGAGGGTGTTGGTCACGACGTTGCATACGGCGATGAGCGCATTCCAAGGGTTCACCAGACCGCCATCGTCCTTGATCTCGTAGTCGCCGTTGTATGAATTCTGGTTGTTGCCCACATACGACAGTCCAGGACCGTTCGGGTTGTTGGGGCACTTCGAGCGCATACCTGTTTCGTCGTCGAAGTAGTCGCGCAGCATGTCCTTGTTGAACTGCTGTACGTTGACGTAAACCCCCCAATCTTGCCCTCCGATGGTTAAGAGGACGTGGTTCGACCTAGCGTTCGGAATGTACCGGGATACAAAGTTGTTGTAGGTCACTTCACGGCAAAACGTGGGGTCCGTGAAGGCGTTGTTCAGGTTCAGAGTGTTGTATCCGAGCAAGTCCTGGTCGGGATCGGTGAAGTCCATATCGATCGCCAGGGACACTTTTTGACTTCCCGGGGGAAGCCTCGTGTAGGAGGTGTTGCCTCGGATCCGGACACCCACATCGGGGTAGGTCACGCCCTCCATGGTCAGGTCGGCCAAGATCAGGGTTTGGGACGCATAGTTCTGTTCGAGCAAGGTCCACCAATTGGCGTCATCGAACGTCACATCGACGGTTCGCAGGGTTCCAGGATCGTACAGGTCCTGGGCGAAAGATATGGAAGCAAGCAGGGGGGCTGCTAGGAAGAGAAGAGGTCTCATAGTGGGTGAGGGGAGAAAGAAGCGGGAGAGAACTCACTCTCAACCCCCACAAACCTTTGCGGTTTCTAGCACATTTGAAAAAGGCATAGGGAAGCTGCGGCCAGTGATGAATGGCAACGAATTGGGCTGGAAGTTCCCGGTGGAGCAAGTTTCGAGGGAAACCTCCGAGACCGCGGTCGAACAGGGTGGTTGATGTCCGGACTCGATCGCACCTTTTTCAGAATGAAACACTCTGCGAATGCATCAAGATCACATTCGTGGCGCACGAGGCTCGCCGTACGCGCAACTCAGCCTTTGGCGAGAGGCCCATCGATGGCCTGACAAGGCCTTGGAATGGGTTTATTGAGGCCAGAGGCGTTTGGCGTTTCCTTGCGCGTGCTGTTGGTAGGTGGCGCCGAGCTTGCTGAGGATCGGGCCGGGTTTGCCGGTGCCGATGGGTTGGCCTTGGATGCTTTTGGCGCAGACCAGGCCGCGGACGGAGGAGCAGAGGAAGGCTTCCTCGATGCGTGGGAGGTCGTCGCGATGGATGGGCTCGGGGACGACTTCCAGGCCGGATTCCTCGGCTAGTTTTAGGACCGTTCGGATGGTGATTCCGGGGAGGACTTTTTTGGGGTTGGCGTGCAGACGGCCGTCGAGGATGGCGGCGAAATTGCTCATGACGCCTTCGAGCAAGTAGCCGTCGGGGTCGACCATGACGGGCTCGTAGTGCTCGCGGGTGCCAAAGTCGATGCGGTTGCGCTCCAGAGCAAATGCGGCGCCCTTGGTGGTGGGGATTTTACGCTGCAGATCGGTGGTCAGGGACAGTGCAACACCCTCTTCGTACACCCAGTCGGGCATTTCTTCTCACGGGACCAGGGTCGCGATCATGCGAGCCCCAGTTCCCAATGCTGTGTAGGGTTCGGGGCATAGGTCCCAGCGCACTTTGATCGGTGAGCAAGGGAATTCGTCGATGGCTTGCTGGAGTCCCCGACGCAACTCGCTTTCGGTCAGTGCGGGCTCGTAACCGGTGGCTGCAATCCCGCCTTCCAACCGCTCCTGGTGCATTTCAAATCCGAATACGCGCCCCGTGTCATAGGTTCGTGCGGCCTCGTAGATGCCCGGCCTTACCCGTTGGTACAAGGAATAGAACGGCTTGGGGAACGGGTCCAAATGGATGCGCTCCGCACCGCTGGGCGTGAGCGCGTAGAGCCGTTGCTGATCGGCCTTTGCCATCAATAGTTTTCGGGGAACAGGGAGCGTTCCACGGCTTCGATGGTGATGTGCAGGATTTTGATGTGCAGCTCCTGGATGCGGTCCGAGGTTGTTGCGCTGGGCACGATGATCGGGATGTCGACCTGGTCCTTCATGGCGCCGCCTTCCTTGCCGAGCAGGCCGACAGTGGTGATGCCCTTTTCCTTGGCCACGGCCACGGCGTTTTGGATGTTCGGGGAGTTGCCGCTGGTGGAGATGGCCACCAGGAGGTCGCCCTGCTTGCCGTAGGCCTCGACGCTGCGGGCGAAGACCTGGTCATATCCGAAGTCGTTGGCGATGCAGGTCAGTTGGCTGGGGTCCGAGAAGGCCATGGCCGGCAGGGCGGAGCGGTTGCCGCGGAAGCGGCCGGTCCATTCCTCGGCGAAGTGCATGGCGTCGCACATGGAACCTCCGTTGCCACAGGACATGAGCAGTCCCCCGGCCTTCAGGGTTTTCTCCGCCGCAGCGGCGAAGGTCTCCACGGACTGCACATGGGCCGGGTCGGAGAGGAATGCGTCCAGGGTCGTTTGGGCTTCCACGAAAGAAGCGCGGATCGTATCGGCGTAAGAGGTCATAACGCCGCCATTGTGTCCCTACGGGGATCGCGTGGCCAGGGGCCGCGGGCAGAACTTCTCCCGGATCGTTCCCCGGGTTCGAGACTCGGAGCCGTTCCCGGCGAACCGGGGCTGCTTGAAGGGAGTTTGTTCCTTGGGCTAGGCGAAACTGGCGATGGTGACCACGAGCCAAACGAGGATGCCGACTAACAGCTTGGCGAAGGTACCCAAGAATTGGCCCCAGGCCGCACCCCGGCCGATCCGGAGGGAGGTAGCCATGTCTTGGCCGCCGTCATGCTCCAGGAAGGAAGCGGCGCAGAATGCCCCTATTCCAGCGCCGATTAATGATCCGAAGAGCGGGACTGGGATAAACAGCGTGCCCAGAATTGCTCCCAGAATGCCACCTCCCAATGCACCCCACGACCCGCGTTTGCCGCCCCCAGCTTTGCGTGCTCCAGCAGAGCCTGCCACCAATTCGACCATTTCGCCGAGAACGGATAGGGCCACGGCTGCCAAGAGAACCGGCGCGGAAAAGAGCTCCGCATCCACCCACCAGTCCACCAGGGCGCAGCTGGCCACGATAAGCCAAGTTCCGGGCAAGCCCACAAGTACAAGGGCAAGCCAGAAGAGGTTGACGAGGGCCAAGCCCATGGGAATCAGCAGGTACCAGGGCATTCGCTAGCTCCAGGCGTCGATCAGGCCGGCGGCCTTGTCCAGGGTTTCTTGGTCCTCTTCCTTGGCGTTGGAGGCGTGGGTGATGCCGCCGCCGACCCGGAAGGAAATTTCCCCCCGCCCGTCGCCCGTGGGGCGCCATATTGCGGTGCGGATCATGATGTTGAAGCAAGCGCTGCCATCGAAGCTTAGGAACCCCAAGGAGCCCGTGAAAAAGCCGCGTCCTTCGCCCTCGAGACGTGCGATAGCGTCCATGCTGGCGAGTTTGGGCGCTCCGGTGATAGAGCCGCCAGGGAAGAGGGCGTGGAGAAGGTCGATGGCGTCGATTTCGGGTTTGGGCAGGGCTCGAACGGTGGCCACCAGGTGATGCACTCGGGTATAGGTTTCGAGCTCGGGAAACTGGTCTACGCGCACGCTACCCGTCTGCGCGATGCGGCCCAGGTCATTGCGTTCCAGATCCACAATCATGGCCAATTCCGCGCGATCTTTTTCGCTCTTCAGTAGGGATTCGCGGGATTGACGGTCCCTTTCGGGGTCCTCGAAACGCGCCGCAGTGCCCTTGATAGGCCGGGTGAAGACCTGTTCACCGTTGTAGGACAGCAGGAGCTCCGGGGAACTACTGAGCAAGGAACCATCCTCAAACGCCATGAAACCGCAATAGGGAGCGGAATTGGAGATGCGGAGTTTCATGTAGAGGTCGAGCGGATCGCCCTGCATGGACGCCGTAAAGCGGTGGGCCAGGTTGACCTGGTAGTACTCGCCGGCCGCGATTTCTTCGCGACTCGTTTCGATACGGCCCTGATGCTCCTCGCTGGATGTATGTCGTTGCAGGTTGCCTACGGCCACTTCTTGGGGGGAGCGATCGAACTCGAGATCCTTGAGAATGGCTTTCAGGTCGGGTTCGATTCGAATGTTGCCGTCGAATACTAGGGTGACCTTGTTTGCGCGGTGATCAAACACCAGGAAGGTGGTGTAGATCCCGCCCACAATTTCAGGCATGGCCCAGGGCTCGGCTGGAAGGTCCTGGTCCTCCCCGTGCACACCCAGGTCGTAGGCTAGCGCTCCAATGAAGCCGCCCTTGAACGGGCCGGGGATGGTGGAGCTCTTCTCTTGATCCAACCCGTAGCGGGCCATCAGGGGGCGCAGGTCCTCGATGCCGGTCAAGCCAGGGGGAAGGTCGATGGGATCGAACCCGATCCAGGAGTAATCCGCCGGCCGCCCCCCCGCACTGTCCAAGGCCACAAGCCCCCTTCGATTCCGCAGGGCTAGCAGGGCCGATTCGAAGGACAGGTCCTCGTACTCCATGCTGAAGGGTTCGAAAGTCTGGATTTCCGGGTTCACGACAAGAGGATGACCAATACGGGCGGGCTTGGCGAGGGTAGGATGGCGCACGTGCTGCTTCTCGTCGACAATCGTGACTCGTTCACCTTCAATCTGGCCCAATACCTGTCGGAATTGGGCCAGGAGGTCCTGGTCAAACGGGCTTCCGAGCTGACCCTGGCAGGTGTGCTCGAAATGGGCCCGGAGTCTGTGGTGACGGGGCCGGGTCCGGGGCACCCCAAGGACGCCACGCTCAGCCAGGAGCTGGCTTTGGAATTGCCACCTGGGATTCCCCTCCTTGGCGTGTGCCTAGGGCACCAGGCTTTGGCTTTGGCCCATGGGGCGCGGATCCGCCGTTGCGATCAACCCTGGCACGGACGCTCGGGCACGATCCTTCATGACGGTACGGGTCTCTTCCGTGGATTGCCCGAGGGCGTTTGCATGGGGCGTTACCACTCCCTGGCGGTGGATGGGGAGGGCTTTCCTTCAGAGCTCCAGATCACAGCTCAAACATCGAACGGCTCCATCGAAGCCCTCCGCCACAGGGAACTTCCTCGATTCGGCGTGCAATTCCACCCCGAGTCGATTCTGAGTGACCATGGTCACCAGTTGTTGCGCAACTTTCTGGACCTTCGAGCCCAGTAAATCGACGGGCGCTATACTGGCGCCATGAAAGCCAAAGTCTCCCGAACGCTCCTCCCGGCTCTGATTGTGTTTCTTGGTTCCAGCGGAATGGTTTCGGCCATTCCCCAGGAGGGAGACACCGCAAAACTCACCCCGCCGAAGGAAGCGCTGGACTCCATTGGAAAATTCAAAATCCCCGAGGGGTTTTCGGCCAGCCTGTGGGCCGCCGAGCCGCAATTGGCCAACCCCGTGGCGTTTTGCTTTGACTCCCTAGGGCGCATGTACGTGGCGGAGACCTTCCGTCAAGAAACCGAAGGGGTGCCGGACAATCGTACGCACCGCTATTGGCTCGAAGACGATCTGCGCCTGCAAACCGTGGAGGAACGTGGCGAGATGTACCTCAAACATCACCCCGAATATGCCACCGAATGGACGGACAACGAGGATCGCATCAGCCTGCTCGAGGATCGCGATGGGGACGGGATGGCGGATACCAGTGGGGTTTTTGCTGGGGGCTTCACCGGCCTTTTGGATGGCACGGGCGCGGGCGTTTGGGCCTGGGGCGACGAGGTTTGGTACACGTGCATTCCTGAGCTTTGGAAGCTGACGGATGCGGATCGGGACGGCAAGGCCGAACAGCGCGAAGTCGTGCACCACGGATATGGCGTGCGCGTTGCCTTCCGTGGCCATGACATGCACGGATTGACCTTGGGGCCGGATGGACGCCTCTACTTTTCCATCGGAGACCGCGGCTACAACGTGGTCACCCAGGAGGGTGAAACGCTGAAGGACCCCGGTCGCGGCGCCGTGTTCCGGTGCGAGCTGGACGGAAGTGAACTCGAAGTCTTTGCCCGGGGATTCCGGAATCCCCAGGAATTGGCCTTCGACGATTACGGCAACCTGTTCACCGGCGATAACAATTGCGATGCGGGCGATGCGGCGCGCATGGTGTGGGTCATGGAAGGGGGAGACTGTGGCTGGAGCATGAACTTCCAGTATCTCCCCGACCGCGGGCCTTGGATGTCTGAGAGTTGGTGGAAGCCGGCTTTCGAGGGCCAGCCCGCATTCCTCAACGCGCCCCTGTTGAACATGGCGGCAGGGCCTTCGGGATTCACGCACTACCCGGGCGTGGGGTTGCCCGCGGAGATGAACGACAGCTTCTTTTTGGCGGATTTCCGTGGAGGGCCCTCGTACAGCGGAATCTACCGATTTACGACCGCCCCCGATGGTGCTGGTTTTTCGGTCAACAAACCCGAGCAGTTTTGGTGGGGGGTCCTGGCCACGGATGTGGATTTTGGTCCCGACTGTTCCTTGTATTTGAGCGACTGGGTCAGCGGTTGGGTGGGACCTGGAAAGGGGCGCATCTACAAGTTGAGCCACGACACCCTGTCCGACTCGGAGCTCGTCCAGGAGACCCAACGGGTGTTGGGCGAAGGAATGCAGGGCCGGGAATTGCCCGAACTTCTGCGCTGGATGGGGCATGCGGATTATCGGGTGCGTCAGCGGGCGCAATTGGCCTGCATGGCCATGGGAGACGTGGCTGCGCCCGGATTGATCGAACTAGCCCAATCCGAAGGGGCGGTGAAGCCGCGCTTGCACGCGATTTGGGCCTTGATGCGGCTCGATCAAGGCGCTGCCCTACGTGACCTCCTGTCGGATTCCGACGCGGAAGTGCGCGCCCAGGCGGCCAAGGCCCTGGGTGAATGCTCCTTGGATTCGGGCGCGGAACTGATGGCACGACTTCAGGACGAAAGCGCGCGCGTGCGCTATTTTGCATGCCAAGCATTGGGTCAGAAGAAAGTTCAAGCGGCCACGGAGCCCTTGTTCGAGCTCCTGTCCGAGAACCAGGACCAGGACCGCTTCCTGCGCCACGCGGCAAGTTTGGCCCTGGCGCGGATTGGTGATCGTCAGGCCCTGGTTGGTGTCCAGGATCGTGATCGCAGCGTGCGCCTTGGTGCCGTGCTCGCACTCCGGAATCTGCGGGACGGATCCTTGATTGATTTCCTGGCGGACGAGGACACCTACGTGGGGACCGAAGCGGCGATCGCAATCTATGACCTGGATATCACGGCGTCCTTCCCCGCGCTTGTGAAGCACTTGATGGGAGCGGAGGATGTGCTTTCACGCCCCCTCGCACGACGGGCTCTGCACGCATGCAATCGTATGGGCGTACTCAAGGGTGTCATCGATCTGGCGTTGGACGAGGATTATGACGATGGATTGCGCAAGGAAGCCGCGGACATGCTCGGCACTTGGATGGAGCCGGCCGAGTTCGACGCCATGCTCAACGAATCCAGGGTCTTTGCTGCTCGGAATGCATCCCAGGTGGCACGCGAACTGGAAGCGGACTTCGGTCCTTTGCTCGCATCCAATTTGCCCTCGGTCAACCTGGCGGCGATCGCCCTGTCGGAAAAGGCCAGTTTCCCCGGTGCCGCAGGTCAACTTCTGCGCAAGTTGGGCCAAACCGAAGCTCCCACAGACGTGCGAGTCGCCTGTTTGAAGTCCCTGGAGAAGATGCAGGCCAAGGAACTCGAAGTGGCCCTGAACTTGGTGAGCGAATCGGGCGTGTCGGAACTGCGCGACCAGGCCTTGCGCGTACTGGCATCCCGCGCACCGGAACAGGCATTGCCGGTGTTGCTCAAATTGCTCCAAGAGTCCAGCGCAGACCAGAAGGCCACAATCTTTGGAATCCTGGCAGGTATGGGCACAAAGGAAGCCGACGATGTGTTGGCCAGTCGTATGAGCCATATGTTGGCGGGCGAAGTTGACCCAAAGATCCAGGTGGACCTGCTCGAAGCGGTCGAAGACCGTGCTGCCCACGGTTCCCAAGGACTTAGCGCCCTGATCGTCGATTGGGCGAACGCCCGCAGGGAACTCGGGCCGGTGGATGCGCTCGCCCATTGCTTGGAGGGCGGAGACGCCGAAGCGGGCCGCAAGGTGTTCTTCGAGAACCCCACAGCCTCGTGCTTGCGCTGCCATGCCATCGACGGAGAGATGGGTGATTCCGTGCCGCCCGAGGTGGGGCCGAACCTGAGCGGAGTGGGAGCCAACCTGACCCGCCGGGAATTGCTCGCATCCCTGGTGGATCCCGCCTCGAAAATCGCATCGGGCTTTGAGTTGTACAACGATGCCGGCGAGCTCCTGCCGATTTCTGTCATGACTCCAAACCTCGGAACGGTGCTACGCCCGCGCGAGATTCGTGACCTTGTCGAATACCTTTCGGTTCAGCGCAAAGAAGCCAAAGTGTGGGTTTTCGTGCACTCCGCGGGGTACGAACATCAGGTAGCAAAGGCGGGCGAAAGCGGCGAGTCCCTGGTCGAATCCAGCTGGAAGGCCTGGGCCGAAACCGACGATCGATTCTCCGTAGAGATCAGTCGCGACGTGAACGGATTCACGACCGAGCATCTCAGCACCTTGGATGCTGTGTTCTTTTACACCACGGGCGAAGTCCCTATCTCCGAGGAAGGGCGCGCAGCCCTCAAGGCCTTCGTGGAGGGCGGCGGCGGATTCGTGGGATCCCATTGCGCCACGGACACCTTTTACGAATGGCCCTGGTATGGTCGCATGTTGGGCGGGTACTTCGACGGACATCCCTGGAATTCGGAATCCACCGTTACCGTCAAAGTCGAGGACAAGAATCACTGCAGCACGGAGCATCTCGGGGACGAATTTTCGATCACCGATGAGATCTATCAGCACAAGGACCCGTACTCGCGCAAGAAGCAGCACGTGCTCATGGGGTTGGACACGGAGAAGAGTCCCATGGACGTGGAGGGCATTCATCGAACCGATGGGGACTTCGCCATTTCCTGGACGAAGCGCCAGGGCAAGGGGCGCGTGTTCTACACGGCCCTGGGCCACCGCGCGGACGTTTGGAACGACCCGCGATTCCAAAAACACCTGGTGGAGGGAATGATTTGGGCCGCGGGCCGGTAGCGGTCGATGCTTGAAATGGAATGACAAAGGGCGAAGGTCACAGTTTG
>JARGOW010000067.1:0-5676 GCA_029212955.1 Planctomycetota bacterium
CAGGGACTCAAACAGGGGCGTGCATGCCCGATTCACTCGCTGGGGCGGCGTTTCTTCGGCTTGGAGCGCCTGCGGCGGCGCCTCCGGGATCCCTTGCGGAGCCGCCGTTGTTCGTCCTCGACCTCCTCGAGTGGGGCCGCGATAGCCCTCCGGTGGCGCGCCACCCAACTCTCGTAAATGTCGCGCCCCTTGCCCCGCGCTTGGGCGGCCAAGCCGAACAAATCCAAGGCCTCGTCAAAATCCTCGTTGCGGGCGAAGAGTAGGGGACTGAAGCGGTGGTCGTTGGCCTCTTCATCCACCGCGGTGCCCATGTGGAAACCGGGCTGCATGGCGATCAGGCGATTGGCGCGGGTGAATTCCTTGCGAGAGAGGCGCGCACGCTGGGCGAGGGGCTCAATCATTTCCCAGGCCACACCGCGCCAGGTCGAATCCACGGAAGTGCCCATGTGGGCCTTGGTTTCATCCACCTCCGCCGTGACCAAAGGCATGTACAGAACGGCCATGCACAGGGCCATGGAAGGCTCGTATCCCTGGGTCACGCGGCTGTCCAGGGCCTCCAACAGGGAGAAGAACCCACGGGCCTCGCGCGAGTGATCGCCGGTGCGCGGACGGTACTCGCCCAGGAAGTCGGCGTGGTCAGGCAGCAAGGCTTCCAGGGCTCCGCAGGCCCAAAGCATGCGGAATGCGCCCTGGCCCGTGCCCGCCCGCAGCAGTCGAAGGATTTCCTCAAGAACCCGCGGCGGGGCCGAACGGCACAGATCCGGGGCCACGTCACACATGGCCTCCCAGGTTTCCTCCTCGATCTCAAAGTCCAAGCGGGTGGCAAACTTCACCGCGCGCATGATGCGCACGGGATCCTCGGACAAGCGCTTGAATGGATCCCCGATCGTTCGCAGCAGACGGTCCCGCAAATCATCGAGCCCATCCACGTAGTCGATGACCTCCATGGTGGAAGGGTTCAAAAAGAGACCGTTGACCGTGAAATCCCGGCGGCGTGAGTCCTCCTCCGCCGTGCCAAACTCATTGTCCTCCCGAATGAGCAAATCGTCGTCCTTGCCCCGCGGCGGGGGTTCCCGTCGGAAGGTGGCCGTTTCGCAGATGCGATCCCCATAGTAGATGTGAACCAGGCGGAACCGGCGGCCGATGATGCGCCCGTTGCGAAACAGGCGCCGAATGGCGGACGGGCTGGCGCTGGTGGCCACGTCAAAGTCCTTGGGTTCGCGCCCAATCAGCAAATCCCGCACGCATCCGCCCACAAAGTAGGCTTCGTGGCCATGGCGCTGAAGCCGCTTCACCACCCGGCGGGCATCGGGATCGAGGGCCCGGGGATCGATGGCATCCGCTTGAAATCGGGAGCCGCGCTGTCGCTTCTTTTGGGGGGTCATGGGGAGGGGCTGGGGCCAGAAACCGAGGTCCGGTCCCACCGGATCCCGGCAGGGCCCAATGGGGCCTCCGGCGCCACCACTCTACCCCCCAGGCGACCTCTTGGGGAGCACCGCCCCGCTGTGACACACCGAGAACTTCCAAACCTTGTGATTTGCCTGCTTGCCCAGGGTGCACCCGGTCGATACAGTCCGCGTCCCAAATAGGGCTGTAGCTCCAATGGTTAGAGCGACTGATTCCAAATCAGTAGGATCGGGGTTCGAGTCCCTGCAGCCCTGCCACCCTCAAAACGCCCCAGGGCGAGCGGTGGCCCGGGCCCTTCCCACCCACGCGCGGCCCCTAAAAAGGCGCCCCGAAGGCCCCCTGAAATATTTCGATGCTCCCGACCGGCCAAGAAAAGAACGAAGAAGATCCCGACGAGACCCCCATGGGCCGCGAGGAAGAAACCTTCGAAGAGGCCATCGACCCGGCCGATTTGGCCGACCTGGGCTTCGATGACGAGGAAGGCGAGGACGACGACGAAGAAGAGGAGGAGGAGGGCGACGATTCCGACGGGGAAACATCCCCTGAGGACAGCAAGGCGGCCCCCAAGGCCAAGAAGTCGGCCAAGAAGCTCGAGGACGACGAGGACGAGGAACCGGAGTTCCCGGACACCCCCGTACCCTCCAAAAAGGTCATGCTCAACGCTATGGAGTGGGCCTTCTCTGGCGAGGACAACGTGCCGGAGGGGCTGCTCGAGAAGTATGCCGATCACGCGCGCTTCATGCTGAAGACCAACCGTGAGATGAACCTCACGTCGATCCTGGACCCCAAGGAAATAGCCGCCAAGCATTACTTGGACTCCTGGCGCCTGACCAAACTACTGCCCCTGATGGCCAAAACCGTACTCGATCTCGGTTCGGGCGGTGGCCTTCCGGGCATCCCGCTCGCCATCGCAGAACCCGAGCTGTCCATGGTGCTGTGCGAAGCGCGTTTGCAAAAGGCACGCTACTTGGAAAAAGCCGTCAAAGAAATCGGCCTGACCAACGCCCGCGTGGTAGCCCAGCGCGCCGAGGAATGGCTTGTGGACGAAAAGGTCAACATGGTCATCATTCGCGAGGTTTCGTCCGTGCGCGAGAACATCCGGACCCTCCGCAAGGTGCGCCACTCCATGCGTGACGTGGTCATGCTCAAGGGCAACTCCTGGTCCCGCGAACTACGCGCCGCCGAACGCGAAGCCGAACGCCTGGGCTTCCGCCTGGACACGGTCTGGGAACACGACCTACCCGGCGAAATGGGCCACCGCGTGGTCCTGGTTTACCGCGCCCCCGGCGGCATGGGCCGTTAGAAGTCTGACCAGCCCCTCCCGTCACTGATGGCCCATGGAACGGGCCCGGAAGTGGGCGAGCCCTGGCGATGAATCGGGGTGCCCCTCCGGCCCATGACTCCCGCCAAAGCCAGTCTCGGTGCGGTCTAGCGCACGCTGCCTCGAAAAAGAAAAGCCCCCTGTAGGCGTTTGACGCTTGACGGCCCCACGCTGGACCGGTAAATTCCCGCCCTTCGACACCAGCCCGGGTGGCGGAATTGGTAGACGCGCATGGTTCAGGTCCATGTGTCCGCAAGGACATGGGGGTTCAACTCCCCCCCCGGGCACCACACAACAGAAAGGTCCGGCGACGCTTGGTTTGGTCCAGGTCGCTGGACCTTTTTGTGCCTGAACGGAAAGTTCCCGTTTCGGCTGTTAGAATCCCAGAGCTATGGCGCGCCACAAGAAGAAAGCAAAACCCACGGGGCCCCAGGAGCACCGCAGCATTGCGAAGAACCGCAAGGCGCGCCACGACTTCGAGATCATCGAGGAGATGGAGGTGGGCATCTCCCTGCTGGGTACCGAGGTCAAGAGCTTGCGCGATGGCGTCTGCTCGCTGCAGGAGGCCTTCATCCGCCTGCAGGATGGGGAGCTGACCCTGATGCGTGCTCACATCCCCGAATACGCCTTCGGCAACAAGCAGAACCACGAGGTGCTGCGCCCGCGCAAATTGCTGGCCCACCGCAAGGAGATCACCAAGTGGGAGAAGGCCTACAAGGAGCAGGGCACCACGATCATCCCCTTGGAGATCTACTTCTTCAAAAGCAAGGTCAAGCTGCACATCGCTCTGGTGCGCGGCAAAAAGCAGCACGACAAGCGCGCGGACCTCAAATCCGCCCAGGACAAACGCGCCATCGACCGGGCCTTCGCCCGCAAGGACCGCTAGGGGAGTGACCCGGGCGCGCGGCCCGTCTATTCTGATTTGTCATGACTCGCAGGATGGAACCGGCCCAAACATCGAAATCGAACCGCTGGCTTGCGATGGGGTTCTTGGCCTTGATCGGTATTGGGGCGTTGCTATGGAGTCAGGTGGGATCGGAAGGCGAGGGAATGCAAGCGACCCGCGATGGGCAGGGGAGCGAAGCCTCACCCGATTCGGACCCTGAAGGATTGATCCCGCCCGGCGAAGAATCCCGCAAGGTCCATACCACGGCTACAGAATCCACCACGGACCCTGAGAGCCCGAAGCCCGAGAAAGAAGATCCAAACGACGGATGGGGCCACGTGGCCGGCAGCGCTTCGGTCAACGGCCTGCCCCTGGAAGTCGGCAAGCTGCACTGGAATGACCCGACCAGTGGCGAGCAGGGGTACTCACCGATCGAAGCGGGCGTGTTTGAATTCGATGCTCCTGTGGGGGGCATCAAGGTCACTGCTTGGGTCATATCCCACAATGGATTTTCCGTGCCGAACCATGAAACCAACGGCAAAGACAACCTCACCCAAGTGGTCGAGCTCAACATTCTCGACGCCAAGCCCAATCCACTTGCCATCGCATGGCTCTACGAGGAAGTCCATGTGGAAGGCGATGCCCTCACCGTCCCCTCACTCACCCCCCTGTCAGAAACACAGCTGTACATCTCTGGCGTAAAACCGGTGTGCACGGTCGCGGTCACCACCGACGCAGCCGGGCATTTTGTAGCCACAGTACCCGACTCTTCTGGCCTTTCAGTGAGTTGCTTCCTCGGGGGCACCACGACCACCACCCCCGTGGTCAAGGGATGGACAGAGCTGCGAATTCCCGATGCGCACACGATTCAAGTCCTCGTGCGCGACGGCCGAAACGGACAACCCATCTCGGGTTACGACTTCTTTTTCCGGACGACCCAACCGAAGGGAGCACAACCTGGTGAGTGGAAACGCTACCGCTCGGGGGGTAGATCCACTGGTCCCCCGGGAAAGCGATCGAGCGTGGAGCGAAGCCATTCGCTGTCCCTGCCAATGGGCAAAATCGACCTGCTCATTTACGCGCCTCGCCAAGGCTTGGCACCCTACCACCAAACAGGATTGCATGTCGGCCCCCAAGCGCCGCGCATTGACGTCACCTTGCAACCGGGCGGCACCCTGGCCCTCACCTGCGACAACCCGCCACCCACGGGCCTGGTCAATCCGGGCTACGACCCCGACCCGATCATGGTGGTGGACGAGTACATGTACCACTGGAACGAACCCGACGTGCAAGCGTTCGGCGGGCACGTGGACCGGGAAGGCGCCATCCCGCGCAATCTACTGTTCACCCGACGCTTGAGTTTCAATCTGCAAGGCGAAGCCCTTGTGAAGGGCCTGCCCGCAGGCACCTACCGCGTCTTGCATTGGCGCGAAGGCGTAAACTGGCGCAGCGAGCCGCTCGAGGTCTTGGCTGGGGTCACAACCCAGGTGCACCTGACCCCCGAATGACCCACACAAAGAAACAGCCCGCGTACCGCCAGAAGGCGAAACGCAGGCTGTTCGTATAAGTGGTGGAGGCGGCGGGAGTCGAACCCGCGTCCCGGAGTCGTCGAGAGCTGGCTTCTACGTGCGTAGTTTCCCTTTGAATCTCGTCGTAGGCATGCCAGGAAACAGGGCGGACCACAGACCAGCCACAGTAAAGTCTCGCCGGGCGGCCCTGGGGCACAACGTTCCGACCAGTCCGCTGTTTGCGTCTTCCCCGCGCCGCGGACAATCGCGGGGGAGACGGCGGCTTAAACTAAATTAAGCTGCGAGTGCATAGTTATCGGCAACTAAAAAGCCTTCTCGAGGTTGTTAACGGGGTGGACTCAAGAAATCCCCGGCACGCCACCTGAAGTCGTTCAAAACCGGTCGAAACCAGTGCGCCCCCACTTATATGACGGCCCCATTGTAAGCAGCACCCTTGCTGGGCAAAAGGGTCTGACTCGGAAAAGCACCCCCAAGCCCCGAAAAGCGCGCGATCTCACCCCGCCACCGGAGCGGGGCCTCGAAAATGGGCCCAG
>JARGOW010000067.1:5686-11127 GCA_029212955.1 Planctomycetota bacterium
CCCAGGAACGAATGGAACCAGGAAAGGCGGGACCCGGGGGGATAGGATTGGGCCCCATGTTCCCCAAGTTGCACCCGGTTCTGCCCGTGGCCCCATCCCGTCCCCGCCCTACCCGGCGTGGCGCCAAAGTCCTGGTCGGAATGGCCCTGGTCATGGGCACCCTGACCAGCTCATGCCAGGACACGGCCGTGGCGTCCTCCAACCTGGACGCACTGCTGGACAACAATAATCACCTGCGACATTACGCCGCCGTGCAGTCGGGTTGGAAGTATTACATCAGCACGATGTTCGACCCGAGTATTTTCGGCGTCGACTCCGCCACATGGCTGCGCGAAGAAGTGGCCATCCACGACCCTGCATACGTGGCCCTGGAAAATCTGTTGATCCTGGCCGACGGCAAGGGCGCTCGAGAAGCCCACCGGCAAGTGATTCAAGTGCGGCAGTTTTCGCGGTTCGCCACCCGTAGTCCGGGCAACCTGGTCCGCGAACGATCCATATTGGAATTGTCGGTCCACGCCAAACGATTGGGCCTGATCGACCTCAAAGATGTGGTCGACCCGGCAGAGTCGGAAACCCCCAACGCCAATGCCGCGGACTTGAGCACTCTCATGGCCGGCTTGATCGACACCCTGGAGCCGGTTCTACTCGAAAGCTCCAACCCCACGCCGACTCAACTGGCCGACTTCGCATTGGCCTGTGGTCAGTTTGACGAATCCGTGATCGAAATCGACGGGCTTTGGCGTGTGCTAAAAGCCATCGAAACCTTCGCGGCACGGGTGGACCTGAAGCGCGATGACCTTGCGCCCCTGCTGGACCTATCCGAGCGACTGCAGCGTCGATCGGTCGCCCTAGCCCTGGCCGCCGGTTCCGTGGATCCGTCCCCGAGGGTTCGCGCCGCGACCCTGCAATCCTCGTTCGCCGCTTTCGGTCACCCGGTCTTGCAGGAAGCACTCAACCAATTGCGACGGGACCAGCCCGCCGAGGGACAGTCCCGATTCGGATGGTCCGTGGCATTCGTGGTCGAAGACACCGTGGCCACGACCCTGTTTACCCTGCTCGCACGGTATGGCTGGCCCCACCTGGGCATCCCAGGCTCCTACGAGTGGCGCGACAATCGCTTCCAGGATCTGCGCAGCGCGCTCACCATCGTGCACAACACCGCCCAGTTCAATTCCACCACGCGCACGAAGGCCATGCAGGCGCTAGGGGTCCTCATGCCCGATGGGCCCCAGGGCTTGCACGAAGAACTTTGGACCTCCTGGTGGGAGAACTGGTCGCTCAATGAGCTCGAAGAGATGAAGGCGCTGGTCGAAGACCCGGAAACTCCCCAATCGTGAGCCAGGCCCCGCTTCATCTTTCCCTGGCTAAAAAGCTGGGTGGAATCCTTGTGGCCGCGCTGCTGGTCTGGGCCGTGGCGCGCTCGGTTCCCTGGCAGGATCGACTCCTGGTCACCTGGTCTGAGGGTGCGGAAGAGATCGAATATGTGGGTACGATTCGGGGGCCCTGGAAGGTCGCTCAAGTGGAGTACACCCTGGAAAAGCCCGAGTCCGATGCAGTCACTTCGGAGCAGCCCGACTGGGCCGTCCAGGTCCAAAAGGGCGCCACCGTGCTTGCCAGTGCCACCGAACTCTCATCCGGCAGCTCGCAATTCGAGTTCCATCAATTGGAGTGGCGGCCGGGCATCCCCCGGGTCTTGGGCGAGATGCGACTCTCCGCGGTCATTCCTGCGTTCCTAGTGCTCATCGCGTGTTCTCTCCTGGTGATCACCCGCTGGTACGTCCTGCTGATCGCCGTGGGTTGCTCCACCCGTTGGTTCCAAGTCCTGCGCGTCACGTACGTGGGCCCTTTCTTCAACCTGGTGTTGCCGGGAATGAATGGGGGCGATATCGCCCGGGCCTATTGGATTGTGAAAGGCCACCCGGACAAGCGCGCCGTGGCGCTCATGAGCGTGTTTGTGGATCGCCTGCTGGGCTTGTTCGCCATGACCCTGCTCGCCACCGTGGCGATCTACACCAACAACGAACGATTCGAGTCCCTTCGACTTCCGGTCCTGGCCGTTTGCAGCGCCATGCTCGTGGGCGGCCTGGCCCTGATCAACCCGCACCTGCGTCGCCTGATTCGCTTCGACGCGTTGATGGGCAAACTGCCCGGGGGCGAAAAAATGAAGTCCCTGGACAGCGCCCTGCGCCTGTACGCCTCGCGCCCCATGGCCGTGGGACTCTCGATCTTGCTCTCGATCGCCAACCACCTGGGAGCCGCCCTGGCCCTTTATATGCTGGGTCAAGGTTTGGGCGACCACCACGGATTCCACGACTATGTTTGCCTGGCCACCGTGGTCAATACCCTGTCCGCCGTACCGATCACCCCCGGTGGCTTGGGTGTGGGGGAGATGCTCGCCGGCTCCATGCTGCGCCTGGCGGGGGGGTCCTACACGATCGGCGTGGCCGCCAGCATCACCTACCGAGTAGGGCTATTCGCCCTGGGCCTTCTGGGGGGGCTGGTGCTGGTTATGCCCGGCGGCGCTGCCATTCGAAGGGATCTGGCCGAGGCCGAAGCCGCGGGCGAAACCGAATAAGAGCGTGGGAGCCCGGTTGACCCGGGTGCCTCCCTCCGCTCCAATACCCGGCGGCTCGCATGCGTACGAACGCGCGCGGGCCCCTTTCCTTACCTGCCGACCCCACCCCAGCACCCCCCAATCCCCATGTCTCTGCTCGTTATCGGAACCCTGGCCTACGACTCGGTCGAAACCCACAACGACAAGCGCGAAGAAATCCTGGGGGGCTCGGCCATGTATTGCGCCGTGGCCGCCGCCCTACTGCGAAAGGAGGGCCAGCCGGGTCCCCGCCTGGTGGGGGTGGTCGGTGAGGACTTCCGCACCGGCGATGTGGAAATGATGAGCCAAGCCGGCGTAGATGTGGCGGGACTGGAAACCGCACCCGGCAAGACCTTTCGCTGGGGCGGGCGCTACGAGCCCGATTGGAACACGCGGCATACGACCTTCACCGACCTCAACGTGCTCGAGCATTTCGACCCCAAGGTGCCCGACTCCTACAAGGACTCGAACTACGTTTTCCTCGCGAACGCACACCCGGCCGTTCAAAAGAAGGCCCTGGAGCAAGTCAACGGCACCCCTTTCGTCGTCGCCGACACCATGAATCTATGGATTGATGTGGCGCTGGACGACCTCAAGATCCTGCTCAAGGAAATCGACGGCTTGATCCTCAACGATGAGGAAGCCCGTATGCTCACCGGCAAATCCAACCTCATCCTGGCCGCCCAGGAAGTGCTGAAGATGGGCCCGCGTTACGTGATCCTCAAGAAGGGCGAGCACGGCGCCTTCATAATGGGCGAGGACGTTCACTTCTCCCTGCCCGCCTACCCCGTCACGGATGTGATCGACCCCACCGGCGCCGGCGACTGCTTCGCTGGTGGCTTCATGGGGGCCCTGGCACGGGACGGGGACCACTCGCCCCTGGCGCTGCGACGCGCCATGCTTAGCGGAACCGTGGCCGCCAGCTTCTGTGTGCAAGGATTCAGCGTGGAGAAGCTGGTCACCCGCAGCCGGGAACACTTGGATTCGCGCTTCGAAGACCTGTCTTCGATCTGCACCCTCTAAGAGAAGCGGTTCCGATTTGGGCCGATTCCAACCAGGTCCAATTTCGATCACCCACCGTGCCCAGGGGTTCCGGAGGAGGGTGTCAGGCCTATTTTTTCGGGTTCCTGGCCCCATCCCGGGCGAAAGAAACGTAAATAGACCAGGAGCCACCGCTTGCGGAGGCTCCTGGGTTGGATTTCAGGAGAGTCATCAACCCGGGCAGGAGCGCGTGCGGCGTTCCTGCCCACCTCTCCCTGACCTTCCTGAGAGGGGTCAGGGCTCAGGAGCGCCCCTAGGACGGGGTCTACTGGGGGAGGGTTCCCCCAATGTGCCCGGGTTCGCGGAATTTTCGTTTCCCCGACCGACTTCACCCCCAAGGCCATGCAAGGGGCTTTCGGCACCGCGAACCAAGATCGGCATGCTTTCGCAAGAATGGGAAGTCCATATGCCCCGCGGGGCACACCCTGTTGGGGCCGCCGGGGTTTCGGCCACAAATCCTGACACCCATGGAGCTGGAGGCGGTCTATGGGTGCACAAACCCGACAAAAGGAAGCACGCGGAATGCGAATTCTGGCGGTCGGATGCCTAGAATGGGTCCCAAGAAGAAAACCAATCTAGAAGACCCTGTGTTTCTTTATCTGGGTGGGGCGCGTGAGGCACGCCCTGCCGGTGAACCCCTACGGCAGCAGGGGAAAATGAGCTGCCCCCAAAACCTATGAGTACGCGAAAAGCGAAAACCGCAACCAACGAAGCCGCCGACAGCCGCACCCAAGGCACCCGGGATAAGGCCCTGGTCGCCGCACTGGGAGAGATCGAGAAAAGCTACGGCAAAGGTTCGATCATGCGCCTTGGAGACAAGGGCCTGATCAAAGAGATCGTCGGCATCAGCACCGGATCCATCAACCTGGACCTTGGACTAGGCGGCAAAGGTCTGCCCAAGGGCCGAATCGTCGAGGTGTACGGACCGGAGAGTTCCGGTAAGACCACCCTGGCCCTGCATGTGGCAGCCCAGGCCCAAAAAACCGGCGGCATCTGCGCCTTCATCGACGCGGAGCACGCCATGGACCCGACCTATGCCCGCCGCCTTGGCGTGCGCTTGGACGACCTCCTCGTCAGCCAGCCGGACACGGGCGAGCAAGCCCTAGAGATCACCGAAACCCTCGTGCGCTCCAACGCCGTGGACGTGGTGATCGTGGACTCCGTGGCGGCCCTGGTGCCGCGTGCGGAAATCGAAGGCGAGATGGGGGACAGCTTCGTTGGCCTGCACGCCCGCCTGATGAGCCAGGGCATGCGCAAGCTGACCGGAGCCATCGCCAAGTCCAACTGCCTGGTGATCTTCATCAACCAGATCCGCGAGAAGATCGGCGTGATGTTCGGCAGCCCTGAAACCACCACCGGTGGCCGTGCGCTCAAGTTCTACTCCTCCGTGCGCTTGGACATCCGCCGCATCGGCCAACTCAAAGATGGCGATCTGGTTGTGGGCAACCGCACCCGGGTTACCGTCGTCAAGAACAAGATCGCCCCGCCCTTCCGCAAGGTGGAGTTCGACATCCTGTTCAACCGTGGCATCAGCCGCGAGGGCGAGCTGCTCGACCTGGGGCAGCGCTCCGGAACCGTGCAACGCTCGGGTACCTGGTACTCCATGAAGCATCCCACCGACGGCGAAATCCGACTGGGTCAGGGCATGGAGCGCTCCCGAAACTTCCTGATCGACAACCCGGATTTGGCCGACGTGATCGAAAAAGAGATTCGCACATTCTTCGCCCCCGAGGCGGATCCCATGGATATCGAGGAGCCGGAAGCGGAAATCCAGCCCGCCCCCAAGCCGGAAGCCCCGGCACCCAAT
>JARGOW010000068.1:0-4010 GCA_029212955.1 Planctomycetota bacterium
GACTTCGCTGCGCGGTAGTACATAGTCCACCCTGTCGCCATCCACTGTCAGAATGTTCTCATAGCTAAGGCGAAGGTGCTGCTTTCCGCCTGCGGGTACGGGGAAAACACTGGATCGAATCAGGTTGTAGCCCGAGAACTCGAGCAGCGCGGGATCCTTCAAACGACTCACAATGTCGTTGTAGGTGGAGCTCGCGGTGGCTGCGGGGAGCAACCGCGCCGTCGGCTCGGGTGCTGGACCATCGAACAGGAATTTGCCCACCACCGCGCCTTCGGGCACGGGAAGGAGCAAGACAGCCTCGGCCTGATCGCCCCCATTGTTCGTCAAGTAAATGTCCAGGGTCGTCCGTGCCGTGCGTTCACGGATAGACACGTCCGCTTCAATCGATGTGATCGACACGCGGCCGCGGCCGGGCAACCTGGCATAGGCCCGGGCCTGGGGCACCACCACATGGGACACGTTGTGCCAGCTCGATGTCTGGCTCTGTGCGCTTCCTGGCACCGCCAGGACCCCGATCCATACAGCGGCTCCCACCGCCGCTCGCCTGGTTCTCTTCCACGTTCTTCCGATCCAATGGTTTGTCTGCATGTCTGCCTCGTTTTGAATGCGCTTCTGGGTTCACTCAAAGTACGGCAGAGACGGGAATTGCTTGGTAACGCGGTCGTAACAGGGACTTGAAACCGCGCTAGGACCCCGTGGTGTACAACCAGCGGCCTTTTTCCCGCACAAACCGGGAGCGCTCACGCATTTCGCTCACCTGGCCCCGATGACTGCAGCCCGCCACGAACTCCACCACCCCCTCATCCCCATCCTGACGGGCGTGCTGGACCTTCAGAGAGGTCCATCGAGTCTCCCTCATACTCTCGGAAAGACCGGCCTCCAGACCGGCAGGCCTGAAATCCTTGTGGTGCGTCTCGACCAGATACCGCACGGACTCCGGGGTACCTAGGGCAAACGCGCAATAACGCGAGCGCATCAGGGCTTCGGGCGTGGGAGCGTGGTCAAACCCATGCAGATAGCGGCCACAACAGGCCTCGAGTGTGGCTGGAAGCCCGCAGGGGCAGGTGGATGGGGTCAAGTCGAGAGTCATGTTCGCAATAGGATACCCACGCAAACCCTATCCAAGGCCTGCAAAGAGGGGTCATCAGCCCAATCCCCCTGTGGTTCGGAGCAAAATCCCCTTTCAAACAACTGATCGGCAAAGTCATCGTAAAGTAAGGCCCCCCCCCATCCGCACCATGAAAACACCCCTCTCCATCACCGCCGTTGCGCTCGCCTTCGCGTCCTGCTCCACCATCGCTGGAATCGAAGGGTCGGGCACCATCCAGACCGAACCCCGGAGCGTCCCCACATTCCACGCCATCGCCGTCCATGGCAGTGGTGAAATGCTGCTCTCCCAAGGGGATGTGGCCACCGTCGAGATCGAATGCGACGACAACCTTTTGGAGCACATCAAGTCGGAAGTCGTCGATGCCAAGCTCTCGCTCGGCCCTGACGGTGTCAATCTGCGCCCCACCGATCGCATCATCTACCGGGTCGTCGTCAAAGACCTGGACTCCATCGCTCTATCGGGCTCACTCAGTCTGCAATGTCCCGTGCTCCAGGCCGGCGACCTGTCCATCCGCACCAGCGGTTCCGGTCGGGTCCGCATCGGCGAGCTGAAAGGCAATGCGGTTGAGTACAAAGTCAGTGGATCCGGCAACCTCAAACTCGGTTCCATGACTGCAGACTCCCTCAAGCTCAAGGTGAGCGGATCCGGCAAAGTGCACGTGGGTCAAGGCTCCGCCTCCAAGCTCGATGTGGGCATCAGCGGCTCGGGAAACATGGACCTCCAAAACCTGCAAACGCAGGAAGCCATCGTGCGAATTGCTGGTTCGGGCAAGGCGCTTCTGTGGGCGGAAGAATCCTTGAGTGGCGGAGTGAGCGGATCAGGCCGGGTGGAATACCGGGGCTCGCCCGTAATCGATTGGAGCTCCTCCGGGAGCGGCAAGATCCGCCCCATCAAAGAAGCGGAAGACAAATAAACCCCAACCTTGCTACCCAATGAACCGCTCGGAACTTTGAGCGATTCAGTCCGATAGCAAGCGCGAGGCGGCAGCCTCCCATCCAAACGGCCCCTGTTTTTGCCAACGGCAACAACGGGGGCCGCTTGTTTTCTGCCGCTCACATTTGCCATGCAGCGACCTCGCCCAAAATACCGGACAAGCCTCCTACCGAGCTCCATCCCTTGCACCCCTCGGATGACGACTTCCCAAAACCCTGATAGACTGTTCCCCATGAAGAACCCCATGGAGGCGTGTGCGTGGCTCATCGCAGCCACCCTATTGGCCGGAGGATGCAAAATGACGGAAACCAACGACACCCAACCCACAACGCAAGAAAGCGCAGACGCCCTTCCCGAGTGGCGCCCCATGTGGAACTTTGGAGACCCCGCCGGCACCGAAGCCAAATTTCGCAAGGCCTTGGAAGCCGGTGCAGCCGCCGGCGACAAGGAATACGTGCAAATCGTCACCACGCAACTGGCGCGCACCCAGGGCCTTCAACGCAAGTTTGAAGAAGCCCATGCCATCCTGGACGGCATGCAGGGCGAACTGAGCCAGGCGTCGACCGAAGTCAACATGCGCTACCTGCTGGAACGCGGCCGCGCCAAGAACTCATCCGGCGACTCGGCTGGTTCCACCGAACAATTCGAAGCCGCATGGAACTTGGGCCAGGGCGCCAACCTGGATGGGCTCACCGCCGATGCCGGGCATATGATGGCGATCGCCCTGCAAGGGGACGCCGCCCTCGAGTGGAGTCGACGCACCATGGACTTCTGCGAAGCCTCTCCGGACAAGCGCTGCAAGGGTTGGCTCGGCCCCCTCTACAACAACACCGGCTGGACCCTGCACGACCAGGGCGATCTGGATGGTGCCCTGGAACTCTGGCAAAAGAGCCTCGCCTTCCGCGAAGCCGAAGGCAACGCCGAGACCATCTTCATCTCCCGCTGGACCATTGCCCGCTGCTACCGAAGCATGGGCCGCCTGGACGAAGCCCTCGCCGATCAGCGGCAGCTGCACAAGGACCGCGCCGCTGCCGACAACCCGGGCGCAGGCTACATCGAAGAGGAACTGGGCGAATGCCTGCTCGCCCTAGGCAAGCCCGAAGAAGCCGCCCCGTGGTTCGCCAAGGCCTTTGAGATGCTCAGCAAGGACGACTGGCTAGTCGCCAACGAAGCCGACCGATTGGCCCGCCTGAAGGACCTGGGTAGCAAGTAGCCAAAAACACCCCAACAAACAAAACCGGCATGCCCGCAGTCCTTTCGAACCCTGCGGCATGCCGATTTTTCGTGTAGCTTTCGCTACTCCAATCCTACTCGCTAAAAGTCAACCTGGACGCCGTTGGAGAAGTTCGATTGCCCCCCCACGTCTCGGTGCCACAACTGGAAGTACCAGGATCGCCCGGACAGGATAAGTTGGCCGTCGGGATAGAAAGGACTGGGCAAGGTGGTGGGCAGGTCATATCCCGAGCCGGTCGCCGAGGTGCCCGAGATGTTTCCCAGTGTCCCGTCCGGCTGGAAGCGCCCGAGCGAATTGAACCGGGTTCCTGCCAAGTTGAACCGGTACACGAAACTCGTCACGCTCGTCGACAAGCAAAGGCGGCCTTGACCCAAGGATAGGCCGGGATCGCTGGACCCGTTGCCGACGAGGATATACCCGAATTGACTGGGCGGTCCCTGAGTCGCATCGAAGTGCACGCGATCCACGGTGCCCGGCACCAGAGTCGCGCTCAGCCTCGTGGATTGACCGGTAGAGTTTTGATCCATCGGATCGCAGAACGTGGATGAACTCCAAGGACAGTTCCCCACTCCCGCCACCAGCAACGAATACGGAATGCACTTTTCCTGATAGCTCCCATTGGTAAAGCGGACCCGAACCGAAACGGTAATCGAGCGGCCTGTCGTGTTCGTGTAGATCACTTGCTCGTTGTCTGTGAAACTGTCGCTCACCACAATCGCTCCGAAGTATTGG